>JAAYGE010000182.1 GCA_012727835.1 Bacillota bacterium | reverse complement strand
GGCCCATAGTAGCCGGTGTTACGGTCGGCCTGCATCACCTGAGATAGGCCACCCATACCCCTTTGCATCATCTGTTCTGTGGGCGTGGTGCCAAAGTTCTGATTGGTACCCTGGCCGTAACCTCTAAACTGGTTAGACTGCTGATACCCGTACTGGGCTGTAGTCTGTCCATATTGGGGAGTGGTGTAGCTACCACCGTACTGTTGCTGTCCCCCGACCATTCCGCCCTGGTACTGGGGCTGGCTGGGACCATAGTAGCCGGTGTTACGGTCGGCCTGCATCACCTGAGACAGACCACCCATACCGCTTTGCATGATCTGCTCCGTGGGTGTTGTACCTATGTTTTGGTTCGTGCCCTGGCCGTAAAACTGGTTGGGCCACTGAGAAGAGTACTGCATTCTTGTGTTGCACCTCCATGATTAATTGGCAGCGGCAGCAGATGCTTTTCTGCCACCTTTACGCGTATCATCATGGTTAATATCCCCCATTCTCAGCGGAGCATGTATTTTACAGGCTAAAGAAATTAGCTACACCGGGAATAGCCACAGTTGGCACAGCAGGCGCAACCGTCCTGCGGCACCAAGATCCCGCCACACTCGGGACAGAGTAAAAGGGACTGGGGACCGCGGGCCACGTTGAAGTCGAAACGCACTTTCCCATTAACATATTTTTCGATAGTTTTACCGATGGCATCGGGACAGCTGAGGACCCAAGTTTCCGGATCCACAATACAGGCCACACAGCGGATACCTTTGACTTGGTCTAAGATAGCCTCCACTTCCACTCCGCTGCGCAGGGCTAAACTGATCAGCCGACTTACAGCCGCCGAGAGGGCAGCACACCCCTCTTCCCCCGTATTAGTAAATACTTCACAGAGGCCATATTCATCGGAATTGACGGTGACATACAGTTTCCCGCAGCCACCGATCTTGTAGCGCTTGGTCATACCTGTGGTTTCATCGGGACGGGTGCGGGGGCGTACCCTAGGTGTCTCCACCTCTGCCGATGCCGGGCCGGAGGCAGCTGCCTCTGCCACTGCCGCACTGGCCTCAGTGCTTCCCGGGGTAGACAACACCTGGTGCTGACGACTGCCATCCCGATAGATAGTCACACCTTTACAACCTAATTGATAGGCCAACTGGAAAACCTTAGCCACATCGGCTTGGGTAGCATCGTGGGCAAAATTGACCGTCTTGGATACGGCGTTATCCGTATGCCGCTGGAAGGCGGCCTGAATTTGCACATGCCATTCGGGATCTATATCATGGGCTACCACAAATACCTGCTGCACGTCCTCCGGCACCTGGTCTAAACCTTGAATCGTACCGGTCGCTGCGATTTCCCGCATTAATTCCTCGCTATAAAAGCCCCTTTCGCGGGCCACCCGTTCAAACAGGGGATGGACTTCTAGGAGGCGATCGTCATCTAAAATATGGCGCTGGTAGCAGACGGCAAAAAGCGGTTCAATACCGCTAGAAACTCCGGCAATAATACTGATAGTGCCGGTGGGCGCAATGGTAGTGACGGTGGCATTGCGTAAGCGGGGACCGCCTTCGTAGTCATAAATGGAGCCCTCGAAGTTAGGAAAAACGCCCCGGGTTTCAGCCAGTTGGGCCGATGCGGCTTTCGCTTCCCGGTCGATAAAGCTCATCACTTCTTCTGCCAGATCTACCGCCACCTGGGAATTATAAGGAATACCCAGTTGAATAAGTAGATCGGCAAAACCCATCACGCCTAAGCCAACCTTGCGGTTTCGCTTCGATATTTCCTCAATTTCTGGCAGCGGATAACGGTTGGCATCAATGACGTTATCAAGAAAATGGATGGCCGTATGTACCACCCGCCGCAGCCGCGGATAATCCACTTCCGGGTTAGAGCCCTCAGTGACCATCAGACCCAGGTTTACTGACCCCAGGTTACAAGATTCATAAGGCAACAGGGGCTGTTCACCACAAGGGTTGGTGCTTTCAATTTCCCCCAGCTGAGGAGTAGGATTATCCCGATTAAGGCGATCTAAAAAGATAATACCCGGTTCGCCATTTTTCCAAGCCATTTCTACAATAGTATCAAAGACCTGGCGGGCTGGGAGGCGGCCTGTTACACTGCCATCCCGGGGATTGCGCAACTCATATTCGGTATCGGCTTCCACCGCCTGCATGAACTCCTCCGTTAGGCCGACAGATAGATTAAAATTAGTCAACTGATTAGTATCGGCTTTAGCCATAATAAATTCCATAATATCCGGGTGGTCAATCCGTAAGATACCCATATTGGCCCCCCGCCGTGTACCGCCCTGTTTGACCGCATCGGTGGCTTCATTGTAGACTTTGAGGAAGGATAGGGGACCGCTGGCTACCCCACCGGTGGTTTTAACCATATCATTGCGGGGGCGTAAACGGGAAAAAGAAAAACCCGTTCCCCCACCGCTCTTATGAATCAAGGCCGCATTCTTGAGGGTTTCGTAAATACTTTCCATACTATCTTCAATGGGTAACCCGAAACAGGCGGCCAATTGCTGCAATTCGCGCCCCGCATTCATGAGCGTGGGCGAATTGGGCAGGAACTCCAGGTTGGTCATCAGCTGGTAGAATTTTTCTGCTAGCTCTTCAGCCTCTTGTTCCGTTTTGCCGTAATGGGTCGCTTCCACGGCGGCAATATTATTAGCGACTCGTCGAAACATGTCTTCGGGTGTTTCGCACACCTGACAGTCAATTTTTTTCAAATACCGTCGCTCTAAGACGGTTAATGCGTTAGCTGTCAGCTCCACTTCACAGGAACTCCTACACAAAATAATCCGGGCTGCTGCATAGGCAAAACCCTGGCCGCTGCCTCCCACAACAAGCGGAAGGCTAGTCGGCCAGCCAGGTAAAATCTCGACGTGATTGCTGTTCTTCCACGTGGCGTTGACTTTTTCCTGCTTGACTTTTTAGGACTGCAGGTTCATTTGTCGAAGGATGGTGAATCTAATGATCAAGGCCCTGCTCCTAGATATCGACAATACTCTACTGGATCGGGAGGGTCGGCTCAGCTCGGCCACCAAAGATGCTATTAATTTAGCCCAAAAGGTTGGTCTACATATTATCTTAGCCACTGCCCGCGGCTATCGTTCTACCCGCCCCATCCATAGCGAGCTAAAATTGACTTGTCCGGTGGTATGCCATATGGGGGCTATGGTTTACGACTATGGGCTGGAAGAGCCATTAATGACCTGGCCCCTTCCGCCTCCAATTGCCCAAAGGCTAGCCCTTTTGGCCCAAGAACAGGGGGTTCGCATCAGCGCCTATGTGGGTGCGGAAGTCTGGTTTAACGATCAGCCGGAGCAACCCCTGCGGGATGATTGGCTTATAAAGGAGGACTTGGTCGCTGCCCTAGAGGGTAAGCCGGTGCTGGAAATGGTGGTCGTGGGTGAAAAGGCAGTGGCCCGGATGATGGAGGCCATAAAACAGGAACCATGGGCAGCCCAAATTGCCCTGGGGAAGCTGCAGGAAGGAGATAAGACCTGGTTGTTTATCAATCGGGCCGGGATAACAAAGGCCTCCGCGTTGGACTGGCTGTTGCCCCACTTAGGCCTCCAATGGGATGAATGTGCCGCCTGCGGTGACGGCACCGCCGATTTAGAAATGATCCAGCGGGCCCGCTGGGGGTTGGCAGCCCCCTTGGCCCACCCCAGCGTGCAGCAAGCTGCCCATGCCCCTTTTGAACTGGACCAAAACGAACCGATAGCCAGCCTAGTGCAGGAAATAATCGCTCGATGTGGAAGTAATCTTTGAAGCTCTTGCAATCTATAAATAGCAAGAGAACTAAGCGTAAGACAAGGAGGGTTAATAAATGGGCAAAATGCTAGACATGCCATATATCGTGGATCAGCTGGTCAAACTTTGCAACATCCCTAGCCCTACCGGCGATACGGAGGAGATTGTCAACTACTTAAAGGGCGAGTTTGAAGCGTTAGGTCTCACCTGTCAAAAAACCAACAAGGGCGGTCTAATTGCCACAATGCCGGGGAAAGATGACGAACGGCACCGGGTTGTGGCCGGACATGTGGACACCTTGGGCGCTATGGTGAGCGAAATCAAAAGCAACGGTCGCCTGAAATTCACCAACCTGGGTGGCTATACGATGCACTCGGTGGAAGGTGAATACGTAACGATTACCACCGCCAGCGGTAAAACCTACACCGGTACCATTCTGTCTACTAAGGCCAGCTCCCATGTGTTTGGGCAGGAAGCCAGCAAACTGGAGCGTATTCCGGCCAATATGGAAATTCGCATCGACGAAAAAGTTCATTCCAAAGAAGATACGGAGAACCTGGGCATTGCCGTAGGAGATTTCGTAAGCTTCAACACCCGCACCGAGGTTACTCCCAGCGGTTTTATTAAGTCCCGCCATCTGGACGACAAGGCCAGCGTGGCGGTCCTCCTGGGCGTAGCCAAATATTATAAGGAGAACAACTTGCAGCCAGCGGCTACCACCCACTTCTTCATCACCAACTATGAAGAAGTCGGCCATGGGGCATCCTACGGCACCCCACCGAAAACAACCGAATTTATTGCCGTTGATATGGGCTGCGTTGGTAACGGCCTGGGCGGCAATGAGTTTAGTGTATCTATCTGTGCCAAAGATAGCGGTGGCCCCTACGATTTGGGCATCCGTCGCCGCTTAACCCGCTTGGCGGAAGCAAACAACATCCCCTACGCGGTAGACATCTTCCCCTTCTACGGCTCCGACGCCGGCCCGGCTTTGCGGGCAGGTAACGATATCCGTGCTGGCCTCATCGGCCCGGGTGTGGATGCTTCCCACGCCTATGAGCGCACCCATCAGGAAGCCCTCCTGGCTACCGGACGGCTCTTGATTGCCTATCTGGATGCGCCAGAAGAGTAAAATTCAAACGAGGTTGCCGCATTAGGATTTTTGCAAAGAAACTTCATGCGGGCTTCAGGATGTGCTTAGGGTGCAGGAGCAGGCTCCAACCACGCCTACAGCACATCCTGCAGCCCCTATAATAGTGTCTGGACATGCCTAAGGGGCTGCGCAAAAATGCGACAGCCCCTTACTGCTTCAACACCGGGACTGCTCCAGTATGACCACGGCCCTAGCCGGTAGCCAGTGCCCCAGGTGCCTAGTGCAAAAGGCTTATTCCGCTCTGTTGTCCCCCATATCGGGCATGCGAATCAAATAGCGCCGCTGGAAACGGCGTCCTTCGTGCCGCAAGGTGGAACGCAGCACCAGGCTAAAAACAGCCCGCGCCAAGCGCTGGGAATCGTGGCGCACCACATCCTCTTGACTGATCAGATCGCCAATGGCTATGCTAACCCCCAGCTTCCTGAGGGCCTCCGTATCCACAACCACCGGCGCTGCTCCTTCCGCTTCATACTTAGCCAACAACTCCGGATCTATCGGTGCCGTGTTTACCAAAATGCAATCCACCAAATCGGGGCGAGTATGGTCCAGAATAGCTTTGAGGTGATCGGAGGCCGTATAGTCGGTCGTCTCCCCAGGCTGGGTCATCACATTGCACACATAGATCTTTCTGGCCTCCGACTCGGCAATCGCTTCCACCACGCCTGGAATCAGCAGATTGGGAATCACGCTGGTATAGAGGCTGCCGGGGCCAAGAATGATTGCATCGGCTTCCCGTATGGCCGCCAACGCTTCCGGCAAGGGAGTGGCTTCCACCGGCAAAGTGAAAACCCGTTTCACCGGCGCCGTAGCCGCCGTAATATTGCTCTCACCACAAACCACGGTACCGTCGGCCAATTCGGCACAGAGCACCACATTATCCAGGGTCACCGGTAACACCCGGCCCCGTACCGCTAAAACCTTGCTGGATTCTTTTACCGCTGCTTCAAAGTCACCGGTTATCTCGGTCATGGCGGCGATAAACAGGTTGCCAAAGGAGTGACCGTCTAATCCCGACCGGGTGTTAAAGCGATGCTGAAAGAGCTGCTCCAACATGGGCTCGGCAGTGGCCAGAGCCGTTAAGCAATTACGTATATCCCCCGGTGGCAGAATTCCCAGCTCGCCCCGCAACCGGCCCGAACTACCCCCATCATCGGCCACCGTTACGATAGCCGTCAGATTACTGGTTAATTCTTTTAACCCCCGCAGCAGCACCGGCATGCCGGTGCCACCACCGATAACCACGAAACGGGGGGCCCGAGACAATAGATTGCGCTCATACAGCAGGTCCACCAGCTGTTCCTCTTGCTCGGGCAAAAAGACCTTTAGCATCGCCCGTACGGCACCGCGCACGCCATAGCTGACGCAGACCAAGCCGCAGATAAAGAACAAGAGACCGCTACTTACTGCCCGGCGGTAAGATTTGCCTGCCAGTATGTACAGGGCCACCAAAAAGCGGCCCTCAATGAAGTTGAGCAGTTGCCACCCCCACAACAGCCCTCCTCCCAGGAGAATTAACAGTAAACCGGCCGTCGCTAAAAGCAGCCAGCGTTTCACTCCTAGGCCCGGATAGAGCCATTTGAGCGCCCGCCTCAGCATTACTGCGTACCCCCAAGGGTTATATCCCGATGCTGGAGATGGAGATCATGCTTAGACTGTAACAACTCGCGTAATCGGTTGGCTATCACCACCGAACGGTGCCTACCACCGGTGCAGCCAATGGCGATGACCAGACTACGCTTACCTTCATCGATATAATGGGGGATCAACCATTCTATCAAAGCCACTATACGATCTAAGAATTCCTGAGCCAAAGGCCATTTGAGCACGTATTCACGCACCGCATCCGTGGTACCCGGTTGCGGTCGCAACTCGGGCACATAGTAGGGATTGGGCAAAAAGCGCTCATCAAAAACCAGATCCGCATCTAAAGGTAGGCCGTGTTTAAAACCGAAGGAGATTACTCGCACATTCAACTTTTGTTTCCAGCCGGGAGCCGCGTAATGGGCCTGCAATTCCTCCCGCAGTCGTTGAGGCGTGAGGAACGAGGTATCCAGCACCAAATCGGCCCGTTCCCGCAATTGGCTTAGCCTATTACGTTCAGCAGTAATACCTTCCAGAATGCTGCCCTCTCCCGATAGAGGGTGCTGTCTACGTACTTCTTTATAACGCCGGATCAAAGTCTCGTCGTCAGCTTCCAGGAAGAGTATTTCATAGTGGTAATTATTGCATTTAAGAAAGCAGAGAGCTTCGGTCAGGCTATCGAAAAACTCGCCGCCGCGGATATCCATAACCACGGCTACCCGCTGCACCTCCGACTGGTTACAAAGCTCGGCAAACTTAGAAATTAGAGCCGGCGGTAGATTATCCACGCAAAAATAACCTAAATCCTCTAAATGGCGCAGGGCCAAGGTCTTGCCAGCCCCCGACATACCAGTAATAATCACAAAGCGCAGTGTATCATTCATCCAGTTTCCCCCCTTTGCACAGCATTGCGTATCCGCTCCGGAGGCAAACCTAGTTTCTGGGCTAAGCGCAGGCCGGCCTCCAGCTGCCCCACCTGAGCAGGGCAATGGGCATCGCTGTTAATTACAAAATCCACGCCACTGGGCATGGCGGCTTTCACATAGTCGGCAAGAATATCCGTATGCTGACAGTTAATTTCCAAGGCGGTATTGCGACGCGCGCAAGCCTGAGCCAACTCTTCCGTATCTATATCTATCCATAGTCCCGGATGGGCAACAAAACTGACCGGGTAGCGATAAACGGCTTCGATCAGTGCCTTTGTATTGGCCTCACGCAACCGCCGACTCCGCCAAGGGGTAAAACGTTGAATAGCGTTGGGTAAATGGAGGGTGACCCCATCCCGCCAAGTTAAAGGCCTTACCAGGGGGTGCAAACTGACAATTACCACATCCAACTGCTCAATTAACTCGCTAGGCAGATCCAGATCCCCCTGACGGCTAATTACATTAGTTTCGGCACCCAAGAGCAACTGGGGCATCTGCTGGGTGGAATTCCAGGCATCTATTTCTGCCCGCATTTGCTTGAAAGTCTCCAGCGGCCTTTTTATCCCCACACCGATACTCCCGGGGGCGTGATCGGTAATAGCCAACTGCCGTAACCCGCGGGCTTGGCCTGCTAAAGCATTGTCGCGAATAGTACCTTTACCATCGCTAAACCGGGTATGGGTGTGCCAATCGGCAAAAAGAGACCAATCCTGCATGGGCTTTACCCCTGCTTACGCCTACGCCGCTGCTCGATGAAGTCCTCTAGGCGGGTTGCATCCAGGTTAAGGATGTGGGCCTGGGGGATACCCGCCTCAATGGCCATGGTGTAGGCCTCATCCAATACCCCCACGTGTCCCGCCCAGTGGGCATCGCTGCCTAAAACGACTTTCACGTTATGCTGGGCAGCCAAACGGGCAATCTCGCGACAACGGTCAGCGCTACCGATTCGACTCCTTACCAAAGAAGAATTATTGATCTCAATTAATACTCCAGCGTCGGCGGCCGCCAACAGCACCTTGAGAAAATCTATCGGATAGGCCGGATTGCCAGGATGAACAATGGCATCCACATAAGGGTTTTGTATTGCGGCTAGGATGGCCGCCGTGTTTTCCTCCTGGCTCCCCGGCGGGATACAGTCTCGGTGCAACCCGACCGCCACGTACTCCAACCGTTTCAGATAGCGGTCGGCCAGATCCAGCTCCCCGTCAATATTAATTATATTGGCCTCTACCCCGGTAATAAGACGTACTCCATCCACTTCCCGCGGCAGAACCGACAAATTGCCAAAATAATAGCGATGGGGAGCATGGGGCATGGCCGGGCCGTGTTCCGTGGTGGCCATAAACAAGAGACCCCGTTCTTTAGCTGCGCGCAAATTCTCCTGCAAGGTACTATAGGCGTGGCCGCTGACGATGGTATGGGTATGCATATCCGCAATAATTCGCATGACCTGTCCCCCTATCCTTTATTGGCCTATCTGGTATGATATAATCGGTAAAATCCCAACACAATCATCAACAGGAGGCTATCTAATATGAGTTTTTCCCAAGTACTGCAAACCTACGACCTATTAGATTCGGCCCACGTTAACGGCGAGCAAGTTGCCCAGTGGCTAGAACAGAATGGCGCTAGCGCTGTGGAGGTACACAGGATTGAAGGCGCCAAGGGACACACCGACTTTATCCGCGTTACCATCCCCGGTAGTCAAGGACGTAGCCAGGGCGGTTCAGCTCCCACCTTAGGTGTGATCGGTCGCCTAGGCGGCATCGGTGCCCGCCCTAGCCGCATTGGCCTGGTTTCCGACGCGGACGGCGCCATCGTGGCCCTGGCAACGGCTCTTAAGGCTTTACATATGCAGGCCCAGGGTGACCAACTACCCGGTGACCTGATCATTGCTACCCATATCTGCCCCCAGGCACCCACTACCCCCCACGAGCCGGTACCCTTCATGGGTTCTCCCGTGGATATGGCAACTATGAACCGGTATGAAGTCGTGCCGGAAATGGATGCCATCCTATCGGTGGATACAACGAAGGGCAACCGCATTCTCAACTACAAGGGGGTGGCCATCAGCCCCACGGTTAAAGAGGGCTATATCTTGCCGGTGAGCAACGACCTGGTGGATCTGCTAGAAATCGTATCCGGCTGTCCGGCCCGTGTACTCCCCCTCTCGCTGTACGATATCACACCCTATGGCAATGATTTGTATCATGTGAATAGTATTTTACAGCCGGCAACCGCCACCGACGCACCGGTAGTCGGGGTAGCCATCACCGCAGAAATTGCCGTGCCGGGCTGCGCCACCGGAGCTTCCCATGTGCCGGATCTGGACGTGGCTACCCGCTTCTGCCTGGAGGTAGCCAAGGCCTTTGGCGCAAACCAGCTGCACTTCTATGATGAGCAACAGTTTGCCCACGCCCAAACCCTGTACGGAAGCCTAAAACAACTGCAGACTATGGGTCGCTAAAGTATAGAAAAAGCACTTTCCTGTATGGACTAGGTTCCATAGGAGAGTGCTTTTTACCTGCAAGCAATGAAAAAGGGGCTGGCACCGCCCCTAAGAAACAACCAAAAATGCGGTACAGAATATGAGCCGCTGGTTGGGGCCGTTGGCCATGCTCACCTGGTGCAAGAGCCGAGGGGTCTGCGTAAGCACAGTTGGCGCTAGCCAGTGCTCTAGCTGAGCCCCTCGGCTCAAGCTTTTTACAGGATCTTGTCCTGCAGCTAAAGCCCGGGTGCTCCAGGTCTTCATAGACAACCCCCATCGCTTATTTAAAGACGGAAGAATTTCTCTAAGGCCAAGGCTACGCCGTCTTCCGTATTGCTGGCGGTGACAAAATCGGCGGCGGCTTGAATGGCCGCTGGCGCATTGGCCATGGCCACCCCCACGCCGGCAAATTCAATCATGTCCAGATCGTTTTCACCATCGCCGATGGCCAACATGGCCTCTGGCTCAATGCCCAGCCTCTGTCCCAGCCAGGCTAGGGCCTGGGCCTTGGTGGCCTGTGGATGGCCAAACTCCAGGAAGTGGGGGTAGGAGCGATTGATGGCCAATTGGTCACCGAACAGCTCCTTGGCTTCGAGTAATAATTGGCTAATTAAATCGGGCTCACCGATGGCCACCACCTTGGTGGCCTCTCCCAGAGACAAAGCGCTGAGCCGCCCCACTGCCTTTACCTCCCCCCGCGAATACTAGGCGTAGCGTTCGGCGGAGGTATTCATGCGCTCCACCCACAATTGGTCATCCACATAAAGATTGATGTGTACCGGTTTCTCTTCCAACCAGGGGAGCAGTCGGCCCAGTTGAGTCGCCGAGATAGACAGATGACGCCAAATACTTTTGTCGCCCACACTTTTCACCAACGATCCCTGATAGGCAATCAAGGGACCGGGTAAGTCCAACTCCCGGGCATAGGGCTCGGCGGCGCAGAACATGCGCCCGGTGGCCAACACCACATGGCAATCCTGCCGACGGACCGCCCCGATGGCCCGTTTGGCCCGCGGTGAAATGGTGCGGTCGGGCAAAAGCAATGTCTCATCCAAATCGATAGCAACTAATCGAATCACAGCCGTGCCTCCTAAGCCGTCTCCTGGTGACGATATTGCATCTCGTAAAGGGTTTTATACAGACTATCGGGGCGAGCCAGCAACTCTTCGTGGGTACCTTCTTCCTGCACCCGGCCCTCATTAATCACCACAATCTTATCCGCATTGCGGATGGTGGATAGGCGGTGGGCTATAACAAAGGCGGTACGCCCCTGCAAGAGGCGGTCGAGGGCCCTCTGAATAATAACCTCCGTGTAGGCATCCACGCTGGAAGTGGCCTCATCGAGGATCAAAATGCGAGGGTTGCAAATCAAAGTGCGAGCGAAGGATATCAACTGGCGCTGCCCTATGGACAGACGGGAGCCCCGCTCGTGCACTTCCGTGTCGTAACCTTGGGGCAGGCGCATGATAAACTCATGGGCACCCACCGCTTTGGCAGCGGCGATCACTTCTTCATCGCTGGCATCGGGCTTGCCATAGCAGATATTGTCCCGAATAGTACCCGCAAAGAGGAAGGTATCCTGCAGAACGATGCCCAGTTGGTTGTGTAACGATTTCTGCTGCACATCCCGCAGATCGTAACCGTCAATGGTGATGGAGCCCTGCTGCGGGTCGTAAAAGCGGGACAGCAAGTTGATAATGGAACTCTTGCCGGCTCCGGTGGGCCCCACCAGGTCGATCGTTTGTCCCGGCAGCGCCTCGATATTAATGTCGTGCAATACGGGGCGATCGGGATAATAACCGAAAGTGACCCCCTTGAAAATCACATGCCCCTCCACCGGTGGCAACTCGATGGCATGAGGTGCATCCTGCACCTCCGGTTCGGTTTCTAACACTTCCGAGATACGCTCTATAGAAACGGTGGCCGATTGCCAGATGTTATACACCTGCGACAGGTCGCGAATGGGCATATAGAACTGGTTAACATAGGCGGTGAAGGCGTATACAGTACCCAAGGTAAGAACGCCCCCTCGCACCAGTGTGCCGCCATACCAAAGCACCATACACACGCCCACCGCTCCAACCACGTCCACTAAGGGACCGATCAGGGAGTGGAGGCGGGCAGCCTGCATGTTGGCCTGCATATAGTCGGCGTTCCTAGCATCAAAACGTTCCCGGTTAATATCTTCACGGGTGAAGGACTGCACCACCCGCACCCCGGAGATGCTTTCCTGCAGATTGGCATTGACGGTGGCAATTTTGCGGCGCACATCGTGATAGGCCCGGTGCATGCGCCAACGGAACTTGGTGGCTAGTACTACCAAAAAGGGTAAAGTAGTAAACGTAAGTAGGGATAAGCGCACATTCATCGATAACATAATGATGATAATGCCCACCAGACGAAAGATGTCGTTGATTAAATTCAAAATGCCTGACGAAACAAGCTCGCTAAGGGCGTTTACGTCATTGGTCACCCGCGACATGATGCGCCCCACTTCAAAGCGGTCATAGAAATTGAAGGACAACTTCTGCAGGTGTTCAAATAATTGTTGGCGTATATTAAAGATGATATTCTGTCCCGCCCAGGACACAAAGTAGGTCTGCCAGTATGTACATATCCAGTTGACGATATAAACGCCCAAATAGACTAGGGATATACGAGTTAGACCCACTATGTCCTTGTCCACTTGGATATAGGTATCAATAGCTCGGCGCATCAAGAGAGGGGAAACTAAGCTGGTGACGGAGACGGCTAACATAAAGAACATTCCCGCCAGCAGGTGGGCCCAGTAGGGCTTAAGAAAGGGAGCAATACGCCGAATAATTTGCGCATCTACTTTTACATCTAAGACCTGGGCGTCAAAGCTACCGTGGCGACCGCCACCCCGCATCAGTTACCACTCCTTTCGACTAGGACTTCTCCTTCTTCTTGGCTCCGGAACTGCAGATCATAGATTTCCTTATAGATGCCGCCGGCGGCCAACAGGGAATAGTGGTCCCCCTGCTCCACGATGCGACCGTCTTCTAGAATAATTATCTGGTCCGCATTCTTAACGGTGGAAAGCCGCTGGGCAATGATGAAGGAAGTCCTATTTTTCATCAGTTCTTCCAATGCCTGCTGAATCAGATACTCGGTTTCCGTATCCACATTGGAGAGGGAATCATCCAAGATCAGAATGGCCGGATCTAACAACAGGGCCCGGGCGATGGCGATACGCTGTTTCTGGCCACCGGAAAGGCCTACTCCCCGTTCGCCCACCAGCGAATCATAGCCGTCGGGCAAGCTGACTATGAAATCATGAATGCGGGCCGCTTTAGCTGCCGCAATAATTTCCTCATCGCTGGCCTCGGGGCGACCATAGGCAATATTTTCGCGGATGGTGGCTGAGAAGAGGAAAGTCTCTTGCAGCACAATACCGATCTGGCGTCGCAGCGACTCTAGGGTTACATCCCGCACGTCGATACCATCAACGGTAACGGCGCCCTCCACCACGTCGTAGAAGCGAGGAATAAGGTTGATCAGCGTGCTCTTACCCGAACCGGTCCCGCCCAAGACCGCAATCCGCTGCCCCGGTTTGGCATCAATATCGATCTGGCGCAACACATAGTTTTCGCCGTCATAGGCAAAGGACACGTTCTCAAAACGCACATGGCCTTTAATTGGTGGCAATTCATAGGCTCCCGGCTTATCGCGGACCTCCGGCTTGGTATCCAGAATTTCAAAGACCCGCTGAGCTGCTGCCGTGGCCTGGCTATACATATTTACCAGCCAACCCAGCATACGTATGGGGCGGACTAATCGGCCCAACAGGACGGTAAAGGCTAGCATTTGCCCGATGGACAGATGGCCTAAGATCACCTGTCGGCCCCCATACCATAGAATTAAAGTGCTTCCCAACCCGCTCATAAACTGCATCAGCGGGAAATAGAAAGCCCATAAGCGCACGGTTGTAATATTTTCTTCTAAGTAGCGCCAATTCTTGGCGCGAAACTTGGCAACTTCCCTTTCCTCTTGGGCGAAGGCCCGCACCACCCGGATACCAGAAATATTTTCTTGTAGGGTAGTGGTCAAGGAGGCCATTTCCTGCTGAATCAGGCGATAGCGGGGCCGCACCCGGGTATTAAAGGCGGCTACTGAAAGGGCTAAGAAGGGCATCGTTCCTAAGGAAAGCAGGGTCAATTTCCAATCCATACTTAGGAGAGTAAATAGAACAAACAAAAAGGTGACCAGGTTGCCGACTAAACGCATAATGCCGAAGCTGACAAAACGGCGCAGCTGATCCACGTCGGCGGTAGCCCTAGACATCAACTCGCCCGTTTGGGCCGTATCGTAGAAACTGAAGGATAAACTCTGCAAGTGACTATAGATACGGTTACGCAGATCATAAATAGTCCGCTGGCCCACCCATTCCATGAGCAGCCGCTCGCCAAAGTTGACCAGCCCCTGTAAGATGGCCACGGCCACCACTGCCAGCCCCATCCAACCGAGCAGGTGCCATTGGCCTCCCTCGTAAACATAGTCAAAGGTCCACTGGATGATCTTGGGCTGGAGCATGACCAAGCCTGTCCCGATAAACATCAGCACAATGGCGGCCACAATTCTCGGCCAATAACGAAGAGCATACATTAATAAACGTGAAATAACCCGCATACCGTTCTCCCCTTCGTCCGTTACTCTGATTCCTGCCCTTCCTCATCGGCTGTTTGTACAATCTCCAGTAGCTTTTCCAATTGGCTGGCTTCCTCCCAGGCCTCACTTACCAGTTTGTCGACTATTTCGGCTGGCAATAACAACAGCCCCTTATGGCGATGGCGCCTGAAAACCAGTAGCTTGTCGCCACTGTTAATATTCAGCGCCTTGCGAGCTTCCGCCGGTATCACTATCTGCCCCCGTTCTCCCACTGTAGTGGAGCCTAAGAAATGGCTACGCAACTTCCTCATCCTTATCCTCCCCCCCACATGAAAAGTATGAAATGTATGATATGATTTTAGAATATTTGCCAGTGCCTGTCAAGCCAAGCCATACCAGTTCAGCAGGCAAAAAAAAAGAGCCCCTACGGGCTTAGATTGACTCGGTTCCGAAAGGGCCGACTAACGGGCGGCCCCTACCCATCCCCCCTCGGATTACTGGAGGGGCACCCTCAACTATCTACGAGTTCCCGCCAGCGTATTTACTACCGCGCTAAACAGACTCATCAACATAGAAACCCATACGGTGGTCCAAAAACCAGGAATGGTGAACCCGGGCACAAACCAAGTAGCAAATTTGAGCATCAAGCCGTTCACCACAAAGGTAAACAGGCCAAAGGTAATTAAGTTAAAGGGCAGCGTCAGAATGAGAAAGATGGGTCGAATAAAGGCGTTAAAGACCCCTAGCACCAAGGCTGCAATAATGATCGCCAGTTCGCTGCTATACCAAACCCCCGGCACCAAATAACGGGCAATCACATAAAGCGCTGCCGCATTCACCAACACATCCCAAGCAAAATTGCGCCGCATAGTTCACACTCCTGTTTTTAAGCTATTCCACCATAATTTCCACTCGGACACCCTCGTCCTCGTCTTCCACTTCCACCAACTTACCAACGGCTCCCTGCCTAAAAGCCGCCGTTAGTTGCTGCAAATCCACACTACCAACGGCTCCCACATCTTCCGGAACAAACTTCATAGCCAAGTTGAGGGCCACATCGATGAGCGCAATGGTGAGGTTAACATTGACCTTCGTCCTACCCGTATCCAGGTCAAAAACTCGCACCCGCATCCATTTGGCTTCACCGCCCACCGTGACAGCGCCCGACGGCTTCTCTAGAGCAGCCAGCAAACGGCTGGCCTCATCGGCCGTTATCTTGTTATCCTGCAGCATCTGTAAAATCTGCATTCTTTCGTTTTCCACTAACCCTACCCCCTTTTCGTTACTCTGATTATAAACCCTATCATAAGCAAAGTCAATATAGGCTTTAATATTATTAAAGCTTAACTTTAGCAATGCAAGAAAAAGGGCGAGCAACCGCTTGCCCGCCTGATCAAACTAATTTCACAGTAACTTCAGCCCCTTCTTCGGGGTCGTAAACTTCTACCAGCGTAAAAGGACCAGCAGAACGCAAAACCCGTACCAACTGGGGCAACTCTTGCAATGTCTGCTGTACAGGACCACCGTACTCCCCTAGCTTCTGCTGCCAAGGAATCCACTTACCCCCTATACGTAATAAGGTAAAGACGGCATGCAGCAGATCCTCTAGAAGAGGAAGGGGCACGGGAACCACTAAAGGCCGCCGGAGGGAGTCGGTCTTAATCCTACACCAAAGAAACAAGGCAGGACGTGGCATGGCTCAACTAACCCAGGTTCTTGAGTAATTTGACCGCCTCATCGGCCCCAATTTCCCCATTGGCCAATTGCTCTAAAATGTGGCGGCGTTGACGACTCACCTCGGCCTGGTCTTCCTGCTCCACCCGGTATCCCATGGCTTCTAGAACATTATCTAACCTTCCCCGGACGGTGGGGTAGGAAATGCCTAATTCCCGCTCCACTTCTTTGATATTCCCCCTGCTCTTGAGGAATACTTCCACAAAATGTTTCTGTTCCGGTGTTAAGC
>JAAYGE010000181.1 GCA_012727835.1 Bacillota bacterium | reverse complement strand
GCGCCCGCCTATGCGCTCAGGCATGGTGAATCTGACCATTTCCGCTCGCCTTAGCCCTCGCGGGCGGGTCGCTCGCCAATCACCGCCTACGAATCTTCTCCAGGTTGCGGGCTGTACCATTATTAAGCAGTACCTGCAAACTGTGGGGCGCAACCGGGCGGGGCGACCAACGGGCGGCCCCTACAGATGCTCTAGAATTTTGGGTGTGTACTGCATTTCGGTATATTCGTAGGGGCGCTGCGGTGCTGCGCCCGTGGGCGTTACATTTATTCCGTGCCTATATATTCATAAGGTATCACCGGGCGAAAGGCGTAGCCTATACCCCTCCGGTTGTGTATCAAATCGCGGCTGGGCAATTTCTTGCGCAGGCGGGCGATGGGGGCCTTCAGGTTGACCACACCCAGCTCCGCCCCGTAGGGCTGTTCGCTAATGCCCCGGTAGATGGCCGCTTCGCTAAAATAGCGTTCCGGCTGGCTGGCCAGGAACAGCAAGATTTTCAGTTCCTGCGGAAAGAGGGGAATCAGCCGCCCTTGGTAGCGCACTTCCAAGCGCACCGCATCGATCACCAATTGGGGGGTGTCTTCCTTAACCACCCAAGGTTGGGAGTTACGTTGAAGCGGTTGCAGTTCCACCCGCTGGAGAAATTCGCCGGCCGCGGCCGGCTCCTGATGGCTGCCGATTACGCAGCCCAGCTTTTGCCACAGGGGTTGCAAATAGCCCTCATGGCCAATACTACGCAGCAGATTAAGAAAAGACATGCACCAGTCGGCGGGCGCCAGGTGCATGTCATCAATAATGAGTATGATTCCGCGGGTGGATACGGACAATGTATGTAGTAAAGCGCGCCGCAGACTAAGGGCATCGTGGGCTATGGCCCGGGCCTGGGGGGTGACTTCGGTTAGGCGGGCCGCCAGTTCGGCATAACATTGGGTCGGGCTTAATGGTGTCAGGTCGCGGCCACTGATAAAACAGCTGGCTAGGTCGTATTCGGTTTGTAGTGTTTTGGCCAACCTTAATAGGAGCGTGGTCAGCCCACACTGGGGCGGGCCCGTAACTAACACCGGTTTATCGGCTGCTATATGATTCAGCACCTCCGTCTGCTTATCCTGGGGTGGGCGAGGCAGGGGAGTTGCCGGGGCCCGGGGGCGCAAAAGAGCTTTCAAAGGCATAACCTCCTACAGGCAATGCTTAAGGGCATTGCCGCTGTACTTTTAGCAACGCCTCCAGCTTTCCGTGCTCGCATACCGAACACATGTTCTGTCGTTTGTTATTATACTGAAATTCTAACTTGCTGGCAAGTCAACGCAATAGGTGTCCGCTAGCCTATTGGCAAGCAGGGGATTTAACCAACTTTGGAGAAAAGGTTAGTAAGGCCATGTGAGTCTTATAGTGATGGAAACTCGATGGGAGTGCTATCGTGCGGCGCAATCAAGGCCCAAAGTTGGTAAAGAATATAAACAGGGCCTTTTCTGAAATGTTCTGCACACTTATTGACTATGATTTGACTAGCGCGCGAGGATGGTATGAAGGATGGCAGGGCTACGTTGATGATAAGAAGGGGAAGAAGGCAAATTAGTAATTTTATTGATGCTTTAGTTGACAGCATATGTTCGGGCCTAAGCGCCCAGGTCAGAGAAAAGACCATTACACCCGGGCTATACGCCCAAAAAGGACCCGCGTGAACGCGGGTCCTTTTATTCTGCACAGAGGGAGGCGTTGCTTAGCCGGCAGCCCGCCCCTATGTGGCCTGGCACACAATGACAGATGACGACTTTCTCAGGCAACAAATTTCCGCCTCTAGTATCATGGTTTGGCAAAAACATCCACGATCGACGGCACTCGACCCCAAGATGTGTGGCCTTGTAAAAAAATAAACCACAAGATATTGACTTTTCTACATATAAAAGAAGGAGGTTGGAGGTTGGTGTAGAAGATACTAACCAAGGAAAAAATTGTATACATTAGCCGTTAAGGGGGGCCTGGTTAGTTTTGAGTTTGAAGGTATTGATCGTGGACGACCAGAGTGGCATCCGGCGCCTACTGACCGAATACTTTATGCATGTGGGCTGGCAGCCGGTGGAGGCGGCCAACGGAAAAGAGGCCTTAGCTAAGCTACCAGAAAAACCCGATGTGATTTTGTTAGACATGAAAATGCCCGTCATGGATGGCATCGATTGTTTAGCTGCGTTGCGCCGAACCCATCCCAATCTACCCGTGATAGTGATGACGGCTTATGGGGAATTGGGGCTTATGCAGCAAGCAGAAGCATTGGGTATTGAAGGCCAGGTGATGAAACCCTTCGATGTGCTAGCCCTGCGGGAAAAGGTGCAGAGGGTGTACACCCGGTGGTTGCAAAAGGTTGGTTAGGTTTTTTCCTGCTAATAACGGCATAAATTAAATATAGGGCCTTAGGCATCTTTGACCGACGGTAAGGTACCGTCGGCATTTTACTTGCTTAAGCCGGGCTGGAAAAATACCCTCAATAAGTATATCCTATACGTGAATAGGGCTATGCTGGTCCTAATCCGAATCCAGAAAGGAGTCGCAGACATGAAATTTTTTCTCGATACGGCTAATCTTGATGAAATTCGCCAGGCGGTGCGCCTGGGTGTGGTGGCTGGCGTAACCACCAATCCTTCATTAATTGCTAAAGAAGGACGGGAATTCTTGCCCACGGTGAAGGAGATCTGCAGTATCGTATCTGGCCCGGTGAGCGCGGAGGTAATTAGTTTAGAGCCGGAACAGATGTTGGCCGAGGCTCGTCAGCTGGCCCAGCTGGCTCCCAACGTGGTGGTGAAGGTGCCCATGGGAGAGGCCGGCCTCGAAGTGGTACATACTTTAGCCCAGGAAGGCATTAAGACTAATATGACCCTAATTTTCTCGGCCAATCAGGCGCTGTTGGCGGCCCGGGCGGGAGCCACCTATGTGAGCCCCTTTGTCGGTCGCCTCGATGATATTGGCAATCCGGGTATGCCCATGGTGCAAGATATCGTCGACATTTTCGATATCTACGGCAGTGAAACCGAGATTATCGCGGCCAGCGTGCGTCACCCGGAGCATGTGCTGCAGGCCGCCCGGGCCGGGGCCCATATAGCCACCGTGCCCTTTAAGGTGCTGCAGCAGATGATTAAGCACCCCTTAACCGATATCGGTATTGATAAGTTCTTGGCCGACTGGAACAAACATAAAGCGGGGAAATAATAGAGGGACACTTGAACACCTGGCGGGCCGACCTCCGGGCGGCCCCTACAGATGCTCCAGAATTACAGGCTATGAACCGCATCTTGTTATATTTGTAGGGGGGCTGCTTGATGTGCTCTCGCAACATCTTACGATGTTGCTGTCGCACTCACTGTTGGGGTTGCCCCACAAACAGGCGATCCTGCGTATTGGTT
>JAAYGE010000180.1 GCA_012727835.1 Bacillota bacterium | reverse complement strand
CTTCATATCTCTACCCCACCACTATTTTCCGCTATGAACTGGCTGACAATAGCTTGACAAAGTTCTTCCAGCCGACAATCACTTTCGACCCGAATCAATTTGAGACTAAACAAGTATTCTATCCATCTAAAGATGGCACCCGAATTCCGCTGTTCTTAACCTATAAGAAGGAATTGCAGCTGGATGGTAATAACCCCACCCTGCTGTATGGCTATGGCGGTTACAACATCAGCATGACGCCCGCCTTCTCACCCCATATTATTGCTTGGCTGGAGAAGGGCGGCGTGTATGCGGTAGCTTGCCTGCGGGGGGGAAGTGAATACGGTGAGGAATGGCACCGGGCGGGAATGCTGGAAAATAAACAGAACGTGTTCGACGACTTCATTGCCGCCGCTGAATGGCTTATTGCGGAAGGTTATACCTGCACCCCGAAGTTGGCCATTATGGGGCGCAGCAACGGTGGTCTGTTGGTAGGAGCCTGCATTACTCAGCGGCCCGAACTCTACGGGGCAGCTATTTGCTGGGTAGGCGTGCTCGACATGTTACGCTATCATCTGTTCAGTGCGGGCCGCTATTGGACCGGCGAATACGGCAACGCTATTGCTAACGCCGACCATTTCCGGTTCATGTATCGTTTTTCACCCATTCATAACGTGAAGTTCGCCACGGTCTACCCGCCAACCCTCATTCGTACGGCAGAAACCGACGACCGGGTTGTGCCAATGCATTCGCTCAAATTCTATGGTGCTCTGCAATCGGCCGCCGGCAATCCGGAGGACATCTACCTACTGGTGGAACGCAAAGCAGGCCACGGCGCTGGCAAGCCCATCGGGAAACAGATCGACGAGTTTGCTGACATCCTAGCCTTTATCTGCGCCAAACTAGGAGTAGAATAGCTTCATGATAGCTGCAAATTTTGGAGCCGAGGGCGTCTTCTAAGCCCTCGGCTCCTTTTTGCCTCCTCAAAGGCCTGAGCAATGGCCAGCCTTACCCCAAGCCCTTATTTCCCTAAGTCATGCCAATGTTCTTCGGCAGCGGCCAGCTCAACAAGTGCCCCGCTTCTATCGGCTGCCTGTAACGCTCCCCGCAGCCGCGCTAGGCTGAGGGTCAGACCCCGTATTTCGTCGCGCTCCACGCTAAACTGCAAACGCGTAATCATGAAACGCCAGGCCGCATCCAACTGCCGCCAAGCCTCTTCGGCCTCCTGCCAATCTTCAGCTAACACGGCGGTACGTACCTGCTCTATATGCATCGCCACGTCGTTATGTGGGCCCCGCGGTATTTTCCAATACCAATCGCTGGTCATGAGCATCACAAAAGCCAACAAGACGACTAGGGGCAATAGGGTCTTAAACCAGCGTTCCATCATTTCACCCGCTTCCCTGGTTCGTCGTCCACATCGATGAGGGTGACGATTTTATCCTTATACAGGTCCACGTAGAGCTGCTTATTGGCGTCGATGGTGGCGAGGAAAACCTCGCTTACGTCTTTAATGCCCCTGCCTTGCAACTGTTGCCGGAGCCAATCGCTACTCACGCCCGCCTGTCGCAAGTTCGGCTCAATCAGGACTCCATCAAAGATAAGCTCGATGTTTACTCTTTCGATAGGCCCCACTAGATTAAGGTCTCTCCGCCTCACCGCTTGATAGTCGGGCTTAAGGAGCACCGACAGCTGACCACTGGTTTCCACTATAGCGTAGGCCACCTGTTCGAGATCAAAAACATCCTTCTGCCGCAACTGCTCCAGTAAATCGGTCAAGGTATAACGCAATGAGCGCATCGTCTTTTCCATGATTTTACCGTCCATGATGATAATCGTGGGCTCGCCATTTATATACTTTGCTGCCACTCGCCATCTAATAGTTACATGCTGGGATATTATTACAGCCACTATCCACGTCACCAGTCCCACCCACTGGGGGAAAGCTTTGATTGAGAGGTCGATGGTAAGCGAAGATGCAATAGAACCAATGGTTATACCCAAGACGTATTCAAAGAAATCCAGCTGTGCAATCTGCTGTTTGCCTAGTACCCGGGTGAGAATCAGCAGGGTAACAAAGGCTATAACTCCGCGCACCACAACTACCAGACTTTCATTCACTTGCATCACCTCCAGGGCACCTTTAGGATACCCCGAAGTAATACAAAAAATGGACCAGTGCCTCCCCTGGTCCATTTTTGTAGCCGCTCAACGCTCATATGCCAGTTCCATGAGCATGTGCATCAGGTCATCCACCATTTTGCCAAAAGCCACGTCGCTGCTGCGTCGTGGATAGGGTATATCCACGGGGAAATCAGCGATGACCCGCCCCGGTCTGGCACTCATGACGATAATACGAGTGGCCAGGTAGACAGCCTCTTCCACACTATGGGTAACAAACACCACTGTCTTTTTATCCTTAAGCCACAAGGAAAGCAGCTCCTGCTGCATTTGCCGCCGCGTGAAAGCATCCAAAGCCCCAAAAGGTTCGTCCATATAGAGGATACGTGGATTGGTGGCCAAGGCACGGGCAATGGCAGCCCTCTGCTGCATACCTCCGGAAAGCTCGTAGGGCGAGGCATGAGCAAACTCGCCCAAACCCACCAATTCCACCATCTCATGGGCGATGCGTAGCCTCTCTTCCTTAGGAACTTTTCGTAGCTCCAACCCGAAGGCCACGTTCTCCACTACGCTCCTCCAAGGTAAGAGAGAATAGTCTTGCAGCACCATGCTAGCCTCTGATCGCGGTGACCTTACTTCTTGCCCCAAAACTTCCACCTTACCAGCTGTAACCGGAGTCAAGCCCGCTAACATGCGTAGGATGGTGGACTTGCCCGAGCCGCTAGGCCCCAACAAGCAGACGAACTCAGATTCATTAACCACGATACTCACATTATCAACGGCCAGCACTTCCTGACCCTTTTCGGAAACAAAAACCTTGCTTACACCAGCCAACTTGATAATCTCTTGCATTACTTCACCCCTATCTCGCCAGACTCTGCCATTTGAACCTTTTCTCTTCCACTAGGCGGAAGAGGAGGTCGAGAGCGGAGCCGATAATGCTAATGGCAATCATACCTGCCATAACAATATCGGTGCGGGAGTAGGATTGGGCATGGGATATAAGGTAGCCAAGTCCTGCTATGCTACCTGGTAGCATTTCGGCAGCCACCAAACTACCCCAAGCTGCTCCCATACCGCCCCGTAGCCCAGTGAAAATGCTGGGCAGTGCGGCTGGCAAGATCACTTTTCGGATTAGGTCGCCTTGACTGGCTCCCAGTGTTAGGGCCGAGTCCAACAGAGTTCGACGCACGTTACGTACTCCAAACATGGTGTTTATTAGTATGGGGAAAAAGGACGAGATAAAGATAATAAACACCATAGATACCCGAATATTGCTCAAGTACACATAGCCAGCGCCACCGCGTAGCCCGAAGAGCGTAGCCAGGCTGGCCGTACCAAACCACGCCAGAATAAGGGGTACCCACGCCAGAGGTGGTATGGGCCGCAACATGGATAACACCCCCTGCAAAGCTGCTCGAGCGCGGGCCGAGTAACCCATCAATATCCCCAAAGGGATACCAATCAAAGCAGCCATGCTGTAGCCAAGCAGAACGCGTACCAAGCTGACTTGGGCATTGTGTACCATGGAGCCTAGGCGCAGCAAGTCTTGAAACGGGTTGAGCAGAATCCTAACTACGGCGTCAAGGGGCGGTAGAATGAGAAAGTTTCCTAAACGCAAGGCCATCAACTGCCAGACCACAAAAAGCATCATCGGGGCGACCAATGGCCGCAAAAGGCGCCAACAGTGTTTTGGAGCGGCACCTACCTTCCTAGGGCCCTTATCTACTGAGGTCAATTGCTGACTCCTCCTTTATCTCTCAATAAGAGCCACAGCGGAAAGGCGTCCTTCCCGCCATGGCTCCTACAATGTTACGCCTTATTTACCTAAGACCTCGTTGATAAAGCTGAAATCGAAGAGCTGTTCAGCTGCCTCGGCAAAGGGGACATCCTTAAACCGGTCATTGATCTTATCGGTTGCCTGCAGGGCCTCGTAGATGATACCTTCACCAGCTATGAACTTATCATTGTTGTCGGTAGTATATTTTACCGCATTGATCCTAGCCGCCGCTTCCGGAACACCAGCCCAGTCTACCATAATGGCTACCAGCTTCTCTGGATACTGCATGGCATAATTGGCCGCATCAGTCATCACTTGCACCATAGCCTCAACGATTCTCGGATGCTTGGCTATCATCTCTGCCGACGTAGAAAGTACGCAGCAAGGGAAATCATCCCATTGGCCCTTAGGGGGCAAATCTTTCATGTCTAAGACGATCTTACCAACACCTGTGGTAACGGCGACTTCAGGATTAGGTGAAGGCCCGACCCAAGCGTCCACTTGCTTGCTGTTCAGAGCAGGCACCAGGTTCTTAGTGTCCTTGAGGTCAACCACCAGAAAGTCGGCGCTGGTGTTGTTCGGATCACCGGAGGTAGAAAGTCCGGCTTCCTTGACTACCTTCTCAAAGAGAATGATGGGAGCACTAGTGGGCGAATGATAGCCAACCTTAATGGGCTCCTTGCTGGCATTTACTACGGCCAAGAACTCTTCCCAGTTGTTAGCAGGGAACTCTTCTAAAGCCACAACCGCGATTCCGCCCGTATGTATGGGACAAAGGCCTTTCATGGTACCACCCTTATCAACGGCTGCCATTAAAGCTGCCGAGGAGCCAGTGGCAAAATCAATGTGGCCTTGTGACATAAGCTGCATACCCTGGTTACCACCGGTAACAGTAACCAGCTCCAAGTCGGCAATCGCCTTGCCGTCGGCGTGGAGTCGATACAACTGGCGCTCCACGACCTCTTCCAGATAAACCTTGTCGGAAATAGACTTTCCTTCTTTGGCCGCCACCATAAAGGCCGCTTCGTGACTGCTAAATCCATAGCCCACCTTGAACACGGGCAACTGGGCTTGCTCATTCTTGTCGCCGCAACCGACGGCAACAACCGCGACCATGAGCAGCAGTACTAGAGTCGTGATGATACGTTTGTGCATTTTCTAACTCTGCCTTCTTCTTTTGCTCCCCTTTTTCCTGAAATGGGGGCTGATGCCATCGCTATTATACATCATCTTGTTAAATGTGTAACATTAAACTTCCTTAAACTACTCTTTTCACAAGCTACTATAAAAAAGTTTTACTGTTAATATAACCTCGTTTATAGTATAGTAGTAATGGCTTTGTGTAGAACGACCAGATTACATAGCCAGAAACTTATAATTTTGGGAGGTTTGTCTGGATGAGCATTTTTGATAAGTTGCGTGCCGATGGCCTACAAGCTATGCTCGATGGCCGCAAGGAGGGGCTCAAGGTAATAGGTGCCTACTGCACCTTCTTCCCCCAAGAGCTGGCTATAGCTGCCGGTGCTGTTCCCGTTAGCCTTTGCGGCACCAAGGAAGACCCGATCGCGGCAGCCGAGGAACATCTTCCCCGTAACCTTTGTCCTTTGATTAAATCATCTTACGGCTTCGCCATCACCGATACTTGCCCCTATTTTGTCTTGTCCGACCTGATTGTGGGTGAGACCACCTGTGACGGTAAGAAAAAGATGTTTGAGTTGATGCAAGAGAAGAAACCGGTCCATGTGATGCAATTACCCCCAACACAGGAAGGTAAAGAAACGCTGGAACTATGGGCCGCTGAAATTCGCCGCCTGAAGGAACGCATTGAGGAAGAGTTCCAGGTAACCATCAGTAATGACGATATTAGAGAGGCAATCCGGCTAGTAAATGACGAGCGTCAAGCTATTAAGGATTTGCTCGATACTAATAAAGAGAATCCACCTCTGATCCCCAACGTTGAACTAATCAAGGCCAGCTGGTCCAGCATGTTTGCGGTAGACAAGCAGGATGGCATCAAGGCAGCTCAGGAACTCATTGCCCAGATGCGGCAAGAAAAGGCCGATGCCGCACCGACTGATCGTCCCCGTGTTCTAGTTACCGGTTGCCCCATTGGCCTAGGGAGCGAAAAGGTAGTTAAGATTATTGAAGAGCTGGGTGCCGACATGGTGGCCATGGAAAACTGCACTGGTTACAAGACCCTTGAGTTGCAGGCTGACCCAGACCATGAAGATCCGATCATGGCTTTGGCAGAGAAATATATCAAGATACCCTGCTCCTGCATGAGCCCTAACCCGGGCCGCTTGGATCTACTGCGGCGCATGATTGCTGATTTCAAGGTAGATGCGGTTATAGACCTCACCTGGCAGGCTTGCCATACTTATAACATTGAGGCTTATAGTGTGGGCCAGATGGTCAAAGACCTAGGTCTTCCCTATTTACAGTTAGAAACCGATTATTCTAACTCGGACGTAGAAACCCTTAAAGTACGAATTGAAGCTTTACTGGAGATGACTCGCTAAAAGTGATTACCTTAGGATTAGACATCGGGTCGGTAGCCGCCAAGGGCGTGCTACTGGCCCCTCACAATAGCTGGCAGGTGGTGGTGCCCACCGGCTGGAGTCCCCGCGATACGGGGCAACAGTTGATTGAGGAGCTCACGCGCCAGGCCGGCATCAGCCGTAATGAAATAGATGCTATTGTGGCCACCGGCTACGGGCGCATCTCGGTGCCCGAGGCCGACAAGTCGATTACGGAGATAACCTGTCACGCCAAGGGCCTCACCTCCCTTTTGCCCGAGGTGCGCACCGTAATCGATATTGGGGGACAAGATAGCAAAGTAATCCGCCTAAATCAGGCGGGAAAAGTAATCGACTTCGCCATGAACGATAAGTGTGCCGCCGGAACCGGCCGCTTTCTGCAGGTCATGGCACAAGTACTTGGTATGGACGTATCTGAATTGGCAGAGGCAGAGTTGCCTAGCGAAATGGTCAGCATCAACAGTATGTGCACTGTCTTTGCCGAATCGGAAATCATTGGCCACTTGGCCCAAGGCAGAAGTCGAGGTGGCTTAATCGCTGGCTTGCACCAATCGGTGGCCAAACGGGTAGCCGCCATGGCGGCACGAGTTGGAATCGTGGCCCCGGTGGCTTTCACTGGCGGTGTGGCCAAGAATGCGGGCATTCGTCGGGCCCTGGAAGAAGAGCTAGAAGTCCCTCTACTCACGCCCGCCGATTGCCAATTTACCGGCGCCCTGGGTGCCGCACTGTTGGCTCGAGATCTTTAATAAAGTTATTCTGCTGGGGCAAGTGCTAGCATGCGGCTACTGCACCAGCATAGGCTATGAACATCATATCGTCGACGACGGTCTTGCTAACCCCTTTGGCAAAACAGGCAGCCCCTTTTGGCTGCCTGTTTTGCTATGGTAAAATAAAGTACTTCTAGCAGAAAGGATGAGCTATATGCAGATTGGTGTGATCTCCGACACCCATATGCCCCGCCGAGGAAACACTCTTCCCCACTTCGTGCGCAAGGCTTTCTCTAACGTGGATATGATACTGCACGCCGGCGACATCAATGATTGGTCGGTATTACGAGAGCTCAATGAGCTGGCACCGACCACAGCCATCGCTGGCAATACCGACTCAGAAGCTCTTACTGATATCTTAGGACAAAAACAGACTCTTGAACTGAATGGATATAGAGTAGGGCTTACCCATGGCCATTTGGGTTCTGGGCAGAGCACGCCCGAACGGGCTTTACATACCTTTCCCGGAGCCGATGTAATTGTCTTCGGCCACAGCCACCAGCCCTATAACCAGAAGCACGGTGGTCAACTGCTGCTCAACCCGGGCTCGGCCACCGATCCCCGCGGTGAACCACGCCCCTCGGTGGCTATACTCACATTGGATGAGAAGGGGGCCGGGGCGGAAATAATCTACGGATAACTGGCAAAGTAGAACACGGACAGCTTGCTTTCTTAGACAAGCTGTCCGTGTCTTTTTATCTCCTTCCTAAGCCACAGAAGGGTTCAAACGTTGTAGTCCAGAATATTAGTAATATGAGCCACTTTTTAAGGAGGATTTAATCGTGTTCATTGATCAAATAGCTGCTGGGGTGGCGTTTATCTATAACGCTTTAGTAAAACTGGTGGCCCTATCCACACCTGTACTAGCCGTTCTATCTCTGCCTATCGGTTCGAGTATTATGGATTCGGTATACGCTATGGTAGAACAGAAAGATAGCGAGCGCATCGCATTTGAATTGAAGAAAATTAGTAAGCGGCTGACCCTATTACTATTGCCCTTTGCCTTCGGCGTCTTCGCCATCGCAAGGTTGATCTTCACGCGGACACCCAATATATTGCCAGTCTCCATCAAGTATCTAGAGAAGTTTGAGCTGGGAGGAATCATTGTTATCTGCTTTCTTCCTGGAGCAATAGGAGCTTTCAAATCCTTAATGGCAGGAAAATCTGGGGCTGCGCGGCGGGCAGGAAGTTGGCTCGGCTTTCTTTGGCTCCTACTCTACTCATTGTTGGGTCTACTTTTCCTTGTTTATCTAGTGTAGGCAACGGTTAGAAGCACTACTGAGTAGCAGAAAAAACGAGGCACTGGCCCCCAGGGGTGCCTGCCTCGCTTAACTAACGCTATGAACTTCTAGGGGGTTAGTG
>JAAYGE010000016.1 GCA_012727835.1 Bacillota bacterium | reverse complement strand
GATTGACCAGGTGCTGTTTGCCAGAATCAGCACGTCCATTCTGGTGCAAAACCCCAGCTTTGAGAATAACCTTGATGGCTGGGAATCGGTTAACGTCGGTACTGCTAATGTGGATACGGCTTACGAGGGGAACGTGGTCGCTACTTTGCCCAACTTTGGCGCCTCTTTGGCGCAGCAGATTCCTCTGACCCGGGCTGCCGGTCGCTGCTACCTGCTCAACTTCGCTCTCAAGGTGAGTAGACTGGCGGAATTTGGGGAAGCGGCCTTAGTAGTAAAAGTTCTATGGTTAGATAGGTTTGGTAGGGAAATAGGGACAGGGCTAGGCCTGGTGGCCCGCGGTGACGATTCGGGGGCCGATACCTCCACCTGGTTAGTCTACGCGGCCATTACCGAACCAGCGCCGCCCGGCACGGCAGCGGCCAAGATTCAGTTCACGATGCCTAGTGCCGAGAATGCTGCTTTGATCCTGGATCACGTGGTTTTCGCCCAGCTATAGAAAACATTAGTGGCACGGGTTCGCCCGTGCCACCAATGTCTTTGCTAGAGGAAAGGGAGATTAATCATAAGTTCAGTTTATATAAAGAGGCGAGGAGTGCTTATAGTTCCGATCCTTGGCCCGAAAACACTGCGGGGCTGTTCACTTGCGAACAGCCCCTCTATATATCCTGACGCATTTTAATTCTCTACAATGTAACCGATGTTGGTAATAGCGGCCACCATAGCATCCCGGGTTACCTTGCCTTCTTCATACTGAACCTGCACCTGGCCAGTGGTCAAGTTAACGTCCACCTCATGAACTCCGTCTAGATCCGTTAGTGCGCGAACAACTGCTCGCCGACAATGGCCTCAGGACATACCACTCACTCTCAAAGTAATGTGCTGCATAAATTCACCTCCCCGATGAACTTGTCTACCTATAATTATAGCTTATGTTGCAGGGAAATAAAGCCAAATAGGGCCTTGCGATAAAATTATCTATCTCCAGGCGTGGGTACATAGCCGGTTTATGTACCTTTATAAATAGGGAGATGACCTGCCAACAAGTAACAAAGGAGGATGTACCTATGAAAAGTTTGAGTCTGCCGGAAGGAGCTAAAATCATTCCCTTCTTGAAAAAGTCCTTAGAACGGGACAAGGTTTCTCTCCGCAACATAAAAACCACCTGCTTAAGCTTAGAAGGCAAATACTATGAGGTTATCAACATGAGTGGCTTCCAGCTAGAAGAACATCTGCGAGCCACCGAGCGGTTGTTCCCGGAGGAGTGCAAGGGCTGGTTTGAGCAGCACAGCACCTGTACCGGCTATGCTCTTCGCTACGATGATAAAACCTGGCCCGATATCGCTAAATGGACCGGTATCCCCACAATTCGCGTGGGCGAGGAACCCTACCTGCTAATTTATGAGTTAGGCCCTCTCACCTTGGTGCGGCTTACTTCTTACCAAGGTGTATCAACGGGCTATGTTGACACCACCATGCTAGATATCCTATTCGCCGACTATTTCCAACCGCTGGTTATACAGCTGATGGGCTTGGATGTGTTGGATGCATTTATCAACAGGGTGAGCGAATTCGATATTGATCTCGAGCCTCGGACCTATGTAAGCCCCGTACCCAATGGACGTCCGCCTAGCGGCATTTACCAGTGGGGGCCCTATAAAGGCAAACCCTTTTACCGGTACGAAGAATAGTCTCTGCAGAGAAAGATCCTAACAAAGCATCTGCCTATCAGAAACCGCCCCTTTCTACACCCCTCTAATCGCGCAAGAAATAGAGCCCACCGGCATAATCGATATCATAGCGGGCCTCTAAACAGGATAATGCGGTCTTATGCCGAAGGTTAGAGGACGAGTAGCTCTGAAAGGATGGAGACTAGGTGAATAACTTTCTGATGGCTAGAGGTGCGAGAACGGCGGTGGAAAACTGCGCCGCTGTGCAGCCCCATGAACAAGTGCTGGTGATAACTGAGAGAAGCCAACTGAGCATTGCTGAAAGTATCTGCTATGCAGCTAGTGCAGCTGGGGCAGAGCCGACACTGGCGGTGATGGTAGGACGGACGGAAGATGGGCAAGAGCCACCAGCGAGCATAGCGGCTGCCATGAAGGAAACCGACGTCTTCTTTTGTGTTGTAAACCGTTCTATTACACACACTCATGCGGTTAAAGATGCAGTTGCCGCCGGGGCTCGTGGTCTTGTTCTGACCCAGTTTAGTGAAGAGATGATGATCAAAGGGGGTATGGAGGCAGATTTTCGTGCTATCGCTCCCACCTGTCGAGCTGTTGCTAAGGCGTTGGAAGATGCGCAGCATGTTCATTTGCAGACTTCTATGGGCACGGATCTAACTTTCTCCGCTGTCGGTAGGCGTGGTAACGCCCTTTGTGGCATCGTGGGGAAAGGGGAGTTCTCCACGATCCCAACTATTGAAGCCAACGTTTCACCTCTTGAGCATACAGCAGAGGGTGTAATTGTAGCCGATGCTTCAATTCCCTACATAGGAATTGTCTGCTAGAAGAACCAGTGATCTGTAAAGTAGAAAAGGGTAGGATTATCTCTATTGCAGGTGGTCGACAAGCGAAAATGCTCCTAGACGATTTGAACGCTAAGAATGACCCTAACGTATTCAACGTGGCAGAAATGGGTGTGGGGCTTAATCCGGCCTGTAGGTTTATCGGTTTCATGCTGGAGGACGAGGGGGTTCTCGGATCGGTACATATAGGAATTGGCACAAGCATAACCCTCGGTGGTAAAGTAAAAGCCGCCTGCCATTATGACCTTATCATGCGCGATGCCACCATTGATGTGGATGGAAAACGGATTCTCGATAACGGAAAGATTTGCTATGATGCACTGGGCATTGCCGCACCCGAGAGCTCTGATCTGAAGTAGAGATTGTAATAACCTTACCTGGATTTTGATCGGGTGTGAAGGATGAACCATTCTTCTAGATGAGTATGGCAGGAGCACATATGGTTTTTCGTGGACTGATGATTGGCTAGCTTATATGATGGAGCAAGATGCGTAAGAATCGCACGCACGGAACATGGAGGAGGGGAAATTATGCATTATCTACATGCGATCCTGGTAAGGGCTGACCTGGAACAATACGAGCGTCTCAAAGATGAGCCTGAAGAACTCGCCCAATATTTTCAAACCGTGACTTTTCCCTGACCTGGTGTAACCGTAACAAAGATTTAAAGACCTGCAACATCACGCAGGTCTTTTTGTCTGAAGGCGCTTCAGTTCATCTTTCCCTTTTGGGTCAAGCCACCGCAAAAGGTAGCGTCTGCGCAGGCTCCACCCGATCCAAATGATGAGTGCTAGCGCCCAAATTATAGTAAGCTCCAGCAAGAAGGTCCGAATGAATGTAATAATTAATAGCAGCAAAACGATATTGGTAAGATCTATTTTAGGTTTCCGTCGCCAGAACCTTCGCCAATATTTCATGTGCTGCTACTCCTTCCCTCGGGTGCTTTCGAGTCTAACGTTCCCCTCGGAAGGCAAAATATTCAATAATTGGAGCCCTAGTATAAATGCGGCCAGAAGGGGAAGAGAGGCCTCACCTGCGCCGGATAATAAGCGAAGAAGTATCCGTCTTCTTGAACAACCCGTGCAGGGCCTGCTCGGTGATAATACCTTGCTCGATAGCTGCCCGGAACTTGTCCGGATTGATGGACACCAGGTTCAGAAAGGCAATGTCTCCTAGGCGCCGCCGAATTTCTGCCTCTTTGAAATCGGCGTATTTGATTCGCTGTTGTAGTTCCACCAGAATGTCTCCATCCTTATCTGGGACCACGATCATTTTCTCCTGGCAAGGCCAATTCTCTATCATCCAGGTACGGTGCTGCTGGTAGGCATCGTTTATGCCCTGGCCCATCTCATAAAGGCCGCGGGCGCGACGGGCTGTTTCATACCACATTTTCATTCTCTCACCCCTTAAGTCTTCCTTTCCTAACAATGGTATTCATTGACCGTCAGTGATAGGCCGTACTGGCCCACTTTTGCTTAGCCAGCTAAGCGCAACTATTGCGGGGTGGGGAGTATGGAAGGCCCGCCAGCTTGGTTTACTATTGCGCAGGACTTTTCTGTGCATAAGTGAAATATATGGAATATAGCTATAAACATTGGGATTTTGAAACAGGCTTTAAGAGTGTGATGGCCTGTAGTTGCAGCAGTTTAGTCTTTCTTAGGGGAGAGGAGCGATTGCCTTGGACGTGTTAGATAGGTTAGTCGATAGGCACTTTCTGGCTTCCGAGCTTGCGCGTGAAAGCACTGAGAAGGCCGGCCTAGGCATCGATGAGCTATTGGCCCGCCAACCGGATACAGCTAATCCCTTTGCCAGCCGGTCTTTTCTACTAGCAGCTAAGGCAGAAGTAGAACAGACCTTGGCTGGAACTTATGACCTGGCTAAATTCGGCACCTTGGTGCCGGTAGGGCTGTGGGGTTTTAAGAAGGGCATGATCCTGCCAGATAAGGACATAAGCTTGTTAGGCATTGGTAAACACCGCTTCTTTTTGTTTCACAGTGCACTAGGATTGGTGGTGCTGAGGCATTTCTACAACCTCTGGCGCCAAAACGTGGGCGATGACCCGGGGTGGTTTGAGCGTGTGAAATTTACAATTGCAGGCACTGCTCTTGGCACCGCAGCCGTGGGGGTGGGGGTACATTTGCTAATCGATACCTTCCAGCCCAAATCTGTAGTGTTTCCCTTCTTCGGATCGTTGGTTAAAGGCACTTTAGTAGATGATAACATCTGGCTTTTGGGCAATTCTTTATGGGCTTTCAAGGTGGGCTATGACGTGTTCGCGTTATCTATGGCCAAGGAACTGGATGCTGCTAAGCAATTTGTAGCAGAGTATTTTGGTAGCGAACAGGTTGAGATTTAGAGAGGGGTGTGTATTATGCAGTTCATGGTGGGGATTAGTAGAATGACCGTAACAGAGAAGCGTCCCTATTAGCGCAGATTGAATGTTTCACATCCCTCAAAGAAGTGCTTGGCGAGAGTGGGCGCCAATTGGTCAGGAAGGGGAAATCTTTGTTAGAAAGATTATCGCCGAGTACTGACTCTGGTGACGACGAATCACCTCTAGACCATAGTGCCATAGCGAAAAAGGTGCGGCGAAGGACTATAGGATTAGCATCCATGAACGAGGAAACAGTTGATCGTTTGCTGAAACTTGCTTTGCTGGACTTGGCGCAAGTTCCTGCAAACGCGCCTCAATCTTTAATTGCTGAGAAGATCATACAGAGAGCGGCCAAGGCTTTAAGAATCCCATTTTTACTGTTCACAGAATCTACCACATTGGAGCAAAAGGTATTTGAGTGCTGTATTGAAGAGCAAATAGAAAAATTGCAGAAGCAGTTGGAGTCTCTCTCAGATAATGAACGGGAAGAGTTGAGGAACGCCTTGCGAGATGAGGTTGAAAGAATGGCGCAAGCCGATCAGGAAGCGCTGCGACAAGCTATAGGTGTGGAAACACTGTCTGCAGACGCTTTAATTAGTTTTCTCAAGACTACAGCGGGCGTTGCGATAGCCCAGCTGATGGTTGGCAGTCTTGGCTTTGGAGCGTTTTTATTCCTAACTACGTTCCTTAAAGCATTCTCAGCCCTCCTAGGAATTACTTTCTCGTTCAGCACCTATATGGCAGCAACATCACTCTTATGCTTTATACTTAGCGTCCCGTTCCTTCTGCTGATGACAACAGCCTCTGGCGGTATTATAGCTTTTCTGCTGAACAAGAAGTTAGGGGATGAGGTCACCAAGCTGGTCGTCCTGGCAGGAAGGGCGAAGACCTTAACCAGGTGCGCCTAATATCCACCTTGGAGCCCTTTTCGTGGGCTTCGGATACATACTCGGGAGATGTAGGACGCGGCTGAGAGGAGTGGCAGGGCCTAACTCCTCCAGCCGCTACGTTTGTTCCATTCCGGTTTCAGTTCTTGAATCCACTTGGCCTCCACTCGCCTACATTGCTCCCTTGATTTCAGCACCACCCAAGTGACGGTGATCCTATCGCGGTTGGCATAGATAGCTTTAGCCGATGGGTAGTGGGCTGTTGTACCGTTGTAATATTGCACAAATCGCTTTCTAATGTCATCTTCAGCCTTGCCCACGTACTTTAGTCCGCCGCAATAGATTTTGTAGCAGCCCATTGCATTGGGGGCACTTCTCGTTGCCTCCTGCAATGACATCGGTAGTAGTCCGGTGGATCGGGCCAGTTTCTTAATCCTGTCTAAAACACTCACTTGTTGCTCTCCCCATTGTATTTCCTAGCATTAATACCGCCATGCTGGAACATTATTCTATCACTTGTTGGACCCTCCAAGCTAGCCAAGTTAATTTTAGAGCATTTGTAAAAGTCAGCAGGTTTTAAGAAATGGAAGCAGAAGTCTGACTTTAGGGATAAGTGTTCCGTTTATGGCGAAACGGCGTTTGCGAGTAGTGCGTTGTAGCCAACCTGTTACCTCTGGGGCAAGTTGGCACAGGTAGTGGAGGCAAACTTGTTTGGGCTTTAATTCCATTGGCAGCGGGCATACTTAAGAGAACAGGGTGAAATTAACCTAAGGAGGAAAGAACGATATGAGCGAACAAATCAACAATCGTGAGTATCGCAAAAAGGTCTTGAAAGATATTATCCGGCAGCTGCATGAAGGTAAGTCGGTGGATGAAGTAAAGGGGCAGTTTGAGAAAACCTTTGGCAATGTGTCGGCTACGGAGATTGCCGATGTGGAGCAAGCCTTAGTGGCCGAAGGCTTGCCGGTAGCTGAAATTCAACGACTGTGCGATGTACACGCCGCCGTATTTAAAGGTTCTATCGAAGAAATTCACCGGCCGGTTGATCATAGCCAGATCCCCGGCCATCCAGCCCATGTGTTAAAACTAGAGAACCGTCATATTGAAAAGCTGATTGACGAGCGCATTAAACCCCGTCTAGCTAAACTACCAGATGCTAATGCCTTCGCAGCTCTGCAGGAGGGAATGCAAGCTTTAGCGGACATCGAGCTGCATTATGTGCGCAAGGAGAACTTGTTCTTCCCCTATCTAGAGAAGTACGGTATTACCGCCCCCCCGCAGGTCATGTGGGGCGTGCATGACGAAATTAGAGCGAAACTAAAAGAGGTGCTGGCGCTCATGGAAGAGCAAGGGGCCTCGGCCCCCGCACTAAAGGAGAAAACGGCGGCGCTAGTGGAGCAAGTAAGGGAGATGATCTTCAAGGAAGAGAATATCCTCCTGCCAATGCTGCTCCAGCATTTGACTATAGATGAATGGCGCAGCATAGCTGCCGAGAGCGATGAATTGGGCTATATGATTGATGATGTTCCCACCTGGGTGGCCCCTGAGGAGGCTGCGCAGCAGGTGGCTGGGGAGAAACTGGAAGAGCCTGCGCCGGGAAGTATCAACATGCCCAGCGGCGTAATGACGGTTGAAGAACTCATTGCCGTGCTCAATACGCTACCCATTGATATGACTTTTGTGGATAAGGACGGTATCGTGCGCTATTTTTCTGAAGGCAAGGAGCGCATCTTCCCCCGCGCCCGAGCTGTCATTGGGCGGAAGGTTACCAACTGCCATCCTCCCGCCAGTGTACACGTTGTGGAACAGATCATCGAGGACTTACGCAACGGACGCAAAGACCACGAGGATTTCTGGATCAACTTGGGCGATAAATATGTATTAATCCGCTACTTTGCCGTGCGCAACGAGGAAGGCGAGTTCCTAGGCGTACTGGAAGTGTCGCAGGATATTAAGCCCTTGCAGGAGATCCGCGGGGAAAAAAGGCTGATGTCCAATTAGCCACTAGCCTTATTAGATGAACAAGCGGCATTCGGAGTCAATTCTGAATGCCGCTTTCATTTGCTAACAGGAGTGTTTTAGCGATTGGCAGGGTATGCCAAGGTGGTTGTCGAAAGGTACTGCATTAACTCTATTCGGGATGACAATCAGCAGGGTTAAGTTAGGTAGGGAGTGGAGCCTATGATCATCTGGCTTAACGGGGCTTTCGGTGTCGGGAAAACAACAACCGCATTTGAGCTCATTCTGAAACGCTTGCGCCTGCGGCTGGGAAGCGGCGATGCCTGGGCGAAAGGGCAGCTGGAGCGGTGTCTTTATGCCTTTGACAGCGAAATTACCGAGGAGGAAATAGTTACCGACGATAAGAGTGTGCAAGAGGTTGTGGAAGCGGTGGCGGCTAGAGCTGGATTAACCCTCTTAGCAGATAATCGCCCCCGGTGGCGTAAAAGCATAGACAGAGCTGTAACATTGCTTAAGCATATAAGGGTGTGAGGCATTATCAAGGGCCAAGGTATAAGAGCTCCTATATTGAAGACAGATTGGAGGAACACACATGGAAACATGGCTGAAGATTTTTGGCCCCATATATAAAGGTGTCCGTATCCCTTCAGGGGCTGACTTTTTCGTAAATAGCGACGAGAGCAGGATGAAGCTTTATATCCCAAAACCGGACCAAGATCTGCAGGCCAACGCGGCAGCCTTTGAGGGATGGGCACTTATTTTTCATGCAAGGTTGACCGTCGAGGTCATTGTCAGTTTTACGCCTATTGATGACTGGTCCTTTGCGCCGGGCCACGGCCATTACCATTACGCCCGTTTTCTATACAGGTTGTGGAAATTCGAGGAGCAAATGCCCTGGTTTCATGTGGACGTCGACTGCCAAGGCATAGTTGATAAGTTCAAAGCAGACCTGTTGCAACTGAAAGCCAGCGGGATGGTATTGAATAATCTTCCTGGGGGCAATTCGCAAGAGACGGCTAGAAAGAGCAGAGAGCGCCAGATTGAAAAGGCTTTTGTCTATAGTGACGATGCTCAGGCCAGTTTGCAGCGAACCGTCCTCGAGGAAGATGGTGTCACGCTTATGCGCATACATGATCAGCTTCCAATCGGCCTTTTTAGGGACAGCATCAGTGAAGAAAATCGTCTGTTTATGACGGGCTTCATAGACTTGTGGGCCGTTGGCCAGCAGAATGAGTTGTGTATCTTTGAACTGAAAATCCCGAGCAACAGAAGAGTGGGCATTATCCCAGAGCTATTTTTCTATGCCAACTACTGCCGAGATTTTGTTACTGACGGTTGCTTAAATGAACTCGGGGCAGGGCACAGAGGCTATCACGAACTCTTAACGGCAGTTAGGGAGGGAGTACCGAGGATTAAGGCATATTTCCTGGCACCCAAATATCATAGTCGAATTGAGGGTCATATGACGGAAATAGAAAGCTGCTTAAACATGAATAGCCCAGCCATAGACTACAGGTTCCTCAGATATGATTATGAAAGGATTAAAGATATTGCAGACCAGATAGGAGCACTTTAGAGTTACTGTGGTAGAGAAACAGGAGGATTAGTTGTGGAATCGTTTTACTGGCAGATGCGGAGGCATCAAGTTAGTTGGAGGAAAGAAAATCTGCCCCACATAAGGGAAAACGGCTGGCAGAATAATAGGCAACATGATCACATCTTACCTTGGGCTAATCATCAAGAAAATTTTAATCCTCCTATCCGAGAGGAGCTATTCAGCTATATCCGGGCAGAGAGAATTCAACCCCATACCGGGATACATAATCTATTAAGCTCTTGGGCCTTTTGCGCTAACCTGTATTGGCCATTTAACAACGATAAGGGGAAGCAGCTATTGGCCAGATACTTATCAGAAGGATTGGGAATGCAGATAGTTGCAATCCACAACATGCATCTGGAATATGAACATCCGACTCAGTCCACATCTGACCTATTAGGTGAAGGCGGAGGGCAGCGGGGCACTTATCAGACGTCGGCCGACTTAGCTATAGAATTTAGCTTGGCTGATGGTAGGAAAGGCTTACTTTTGGTAGAGTCCAAATTCACCGAGCGCAACTTCGGCTACTGTTCTGGTTATGGAGAGGGAAACAAGTTAAATCCAGACCCGGGCCGCTGTAAGAACACAGAGGGGATCTTAGACTCTAATTTTGCCGACTGCCACCTACTTACCTGGGGCAGGAAGTATTGGGGCTATCTAGCTGCTAGCATCGATTCTCAGCTCTATGCTAGCCTAAAACGGGTGTGTACCAGCTGTTTCGACAACAGGCACTGGCAGTGGCCTTAGAGACCGAGTTCGATGTGGTTATCTCTAGTGTGTTTGCGGATAGCCGCAATGATGAAATACGGGGAATTGGCCGTGAGGCTGGATTGGGACCTTTGCCAGAAGGTTGGGGTCGGCTCTTCCCCAATCTACCCTTCGTGTGGCTTAATCACAATGATTGGTATGAGTTTGTGAAGCTCAATGATAGGCAAGGTGAGTGGGCCGACTGGCTCAATTATATAGGACCTCGGTACTTTCAATTAAGAATAGACCATGTTGCACATGTCAAGAAAGACAGGCCAGGCTTTTTCCTAATCGAAGATCCGGACGGAACCCAATTTTAGTTGCTCAACATAGATCGTAGGCCGGAAGCAAACAACAGTGCCAGTGACTATTAACAGGTGGAGGAGGCCAGCATGTACGATAAAGAGCTCGTACCGGGACTGGGACTAGAGCGGTCGCCAGTTAAGATTAACCTACGGCAAGCTGCCCTATGGAATCTGCAGCAATTGGGCCTGATGGAGCCTTTTGCCACGGCAGGGGAAGTGGTGCATTCGCTGGTTGCCGTTCAAGCGCAGGACTTTGAGGCGGCCGCCGCAGCGCTGGCCTTGCGCACCACTGAAGTACTTGATGCGCAAACACTGCTAAAGCCGCAAAGTGGATTAGTGCGCATCTGGACGGTGCGAGGCACGTTACATTTAGTGCCAGCAGCCGAGGCGGCTTACCATCAGTTGGCCACTGTTGGAGAGTGGTTTGGGCGCTGGTACCTGCGGAAAGTCTTTCTGTCGGCGGCCCGCGTTCTGCCTACTATGTTGCGGGATGGGCGGATAGTAGGCACTTGGCGCAAGGGGAAAGCGGGAATAGAAGCCGATTGGTTCGAGCCATAACTACAAAAAAATAATCGCTAGCCCCTGCGGGGGCTTTCTTCTGTCGGGAGGAATATACTGGTTGTTTGCCGAAAGCTAGGGTAGAGCAACAGAGATTCCGGAGAGGATGAAGGCTTATGCGCAGACAGAAGGACTACTTCCGAGGCTGCCTTATAGGCGGTGCTATTGGCGATGCCTTAGGGTATCCGGTAGAATTTATGAGTTATAGTGAGATTCAGTTACGCTATGATCCGCAGGGCATTCAGGACTTAGAGCTAGGCGCCAATGGCTTGGCCGACATTAGTGATGACACACAGATGACGCTATTCACGGCCGAAGGGATTCTGCGGGCCCAAAGTCGGGGCCTAATGAAAGGTATTGCTCATATTCCTTCAGTAGTTTACTTCGCTTACCAGCGTTGGTTGATAACCCAAGGATATCCCCTATATGAAGAATATGAGCGGGCCTATGATGGCTGGTTGATTAAGGTGCCCGAACTATATGCTC
>JAAYGE010000179.1 GCA_012727835.1 Bacillota bacterium | reverse complement strand
GTTTGCGTCCTCCTTGCGGAGGGACACTGGCAATGGTGCCTTCCAACATCTTGAGCAATGCCTGCTGCACACCTTCGCCGGAAACATCGCGAGTTATGGATGGGTTTTCCGACTTACGGGCAATCTTATCGACCTCATCGATATAGATAATCCCCTTTTCTGCTCGCTCGATATCGTAATCGGCAGCCTGAATCAGCTTAAGCAGGATGTTCTCCACATCCTCCCCCACATAACCGGCTTCAGTCAGTGACGTAGCATCGGCAATTGCGAAGGGGACGTCTAGAATACGGGCCAAATTCTGCGCCAAATAGGTTTTGCCCACTCCCGTCGGACCTATTAGCAAGATGTTACTCTTTTGCAGCTCTACGTCGTCTTTCTTACTGCCCGTATGAATCCGCTTATAGTGATTATAAACAGCCACGGAGAGCACTTTTTTGGCCTCATCTTGCCCAATAACCCATTGATCGAGGGCAGCCTTTATCTCTTTTGGCTTAGGGACTTCTTTTAAATCTAACTCGGTGTGGAGCGATTCCTCGTCTACGATCTCCATACATAACTCGATACATTCGTCACAAATATAAACCCCAGGGCCAGCCACTAATTTCTTGACCTGGTCTTGCGATTTTCCGCAAAACGAGCATTTTACCACGTTCTTGTCATCATATTTCAGCATACTTCACCTGCTCTCCGGATTCTTACTTTCTATGCTTCAAGACCTCGTCAACTATACCATATTCTTTGGCTGCCTCTGCATCTAACCAGAAGTCACGATCAACATCGCGGGCAATTCGCTCCAACGGTTGACCGGTATGCTCCACATAAATTTGATTAAGTTTCTGGCGTAAGCGTAGAATCTCTTTCGCTTGAATTTCAATATCTGTTGCCTGCCCTTGGGCGCCGCCTATCGGCTGATGCAGCATTACGCGGGCATTAGGTAATATCATTCTCTTGCCCCTCGTACCGGCTGCCAGCAGCAAGGAGCCCATACTGGCAGCTAGACCAACACAAATGGTGCGCACATCTGGCTTGATATATTGCATGGTGTCATATATGGCTAACCCCGCATCAATGGAACCACCGGGACTGTTGATATAAATACTGATATCCTTCTCCGGGTCTTCTCCTTCCAGATGCAGTAACTGGGCAACGATCAAATTGGCAACCCGATCATCAATGGGGGTACCCAAAATGATGATCCGCTCTTTCAAAAGTCGTGAATAGATATCGTAACTGCGCTCGCCACGACTAGTTTGCTCAATTACTATCGGTATAAGACTCATCTGACATCCTCCTTCTATCTAAAATCTACCCCTTAACCCTATTCGTTTTCCTGCTCATCGGCCGGAGCAGGCTCTACCTGTACTGCCGCATCTACCAAGAGTCGAATCACCTTTTCATTGGCTATGTTCTGCCGCAATAGTTCCAAACTACCTTGCTCGGTCAGTTTCTTGCGTATTTCCTCAAGTTCTTGCTGATAAAAATCGGCCATTTCCTGTAGCTTAGCCTCAAATTCATCTTCCGAAACGGTTACCGCTTCAACTTCCTTGATTTTCTCTAATACCAGACGAGTTTTGACTCTCTTTTCTGCGCCTTCACGGTAGTCTTCCTTGATGGTATCGAGTCTGCCACTAATATATTCACGAGCAAACTCTTCTGGGAACCCTTGTCGGGTTAAACTAAAGACCAGTTCCTCGACCATCTCATCGATTTCGCGAGCAATCAATACCTCTGGGATATCGACGGTAGCATTGGCAACCACCGCATCGATAACACGGTCTTCCAAGGCATCGCGTTCTCTCTGCGCAGCGGACTCTTGTAGTTTATTCTTGATGTCGGCCCGTAATTCCTCTAAAGTAGAAAATTCACTAACTTCGGCTGCGAAGTCATCGTCTAAAGCAGGCACTTCCTTCTGCTTGATATCCTTTATTTCCACTTTGAAGACGGCCGGTTTTCCCGCCAACTCCTCGTTGTGATAATCTTCCGGGAAGACCACATTTATTTCAGCTGTTTCTCCCTGTTGCAGGCCGACTAGTTGCTCTTCAAAACCAGGAATAAATGTGTTGGAACCAATTTCTAACGTATAGTTGTCGGCTTTGCACCCGGCAAAAGGTTCACCATCAATAGATCCTTCGTAGGCCAGGTTTACAAAATCGCCCTCCGCCACCACGTTGTTAGGTGACTCCACCAGGCGGGCATGTTGTTCCTGCATCTGAGCTAGAACCTGATCCACGTCCTCTTCTTCTACTGGGAAGGAAACGGCTTCAACTTCCACGCCTTTATACTCCCCTAGTTCGACTTCCGGTGGGCCCTGTACTACAAACTTAAAGACAGCCGGCTTTCCTGAGGCGAAATCCACAACTTCTACCTCAGGCCGGTCAATCGGCTCCACTGCAGCCTCGTCTAAAGCTGCTTGATAAACCTGAGGCAGCAGAAAATCGATGGCATCATCGTAGAGAACTTCTACACCATAGCGCATCTCTAAAATCTGGCGCGGTACCTTACCTTTACGGAAACCAGGAATCGATACCTGGCGTACAATTTTTCTATAAGCCCGATCGAGGGCTTCAGCCACCTGTTCTTCTGGACACTCAACCTGTAATTCTACTTTGTTATTGCCGAGAGCCTTAGCATCTACTTTCATCGCATATGTTCCTCCTTACATCTGGTACACGTCAAATGGGCAATCCAATCTGGGGATTTCTAACCAGTACATTATAACACAGAATAGATGACAGACAAATGCGAGCCGAAAAGACATAAAAGCTTGCCACATCGTCAAGCTTTTGGTTAGCAATTTTGGAGCGTAAGACGAGATTCGAACTCGCGACCCTCGCCTTTGCAAGGCGATGCGCTACCACTGAGCTACTTCCGCCGGTCGAGAATAATTGTAAGCAAAACGACCGCTATTGTCAAGAATAAAAATAGAAATCATAAGTGGCGCGCCCGGCAGGACTCGAACCTGCGACCCCCAGATTCGAAGTCTGTTACTCTATCCAACTGAGCTACGGGCGCATGAATCGCTAAAGCGTTGTTAGCAGTAGAAAACGCAGGACGCCCTGCGTTCATAAACAATTTGGGGTGGATGATGGGACTCGAACCCACGACCCCCAGAGCCACAATCTGGTGCTCTAACCAACTGAGCTACACCCACCACACTAAACTTATCGCACAACCACGATTCTAGCACATGATATGGTTCTCTGCAAGGGGGTAACAATCTCCTATTCCCCATCACGCACAGGGCTGGCTAGAAAAAATGGCGCGCCTGAAGGGATTCGAACCCCTGACCTACGGATTAGAAGTCCGTTGCTCTATCCAGCTGAGCTACAGGCGCAAGTTAGATGACTCGAAGAGTATTATATATCAAAACCACGGTTTAGAGCAAGTTAAACTGAACTACTGCCATAGGCAGAGCGTAGTAATAATAACATATGCTTTATTGCCTTAGCGCGGTGACTAATTTGATTCTTAGTCGCCGCGTTAATTTCTGCCATGGTCTTTCCTAATTCAGGAATAAAAAAGAGGGGATCGTAACCAAAACCGTTATTACCTCGCGGCTCATTTGCAATAACTCCAAAACAACGGCCGGTGGCAAAGCGGGTCTCTGCATTAGGCCGGGCCCAGGCTAATACGGCGGTAAAGTGGGCTTGCCGTTTATGCTCAGGTACCCCGTCTAAGGCTCGGAGCAATTTGGCATTATTGGCTGCATCACCTTGCTCTGGCAGGGCAAAACGAGCCGAATGGACACCCGGCGCCCCACCCAAGTAGTGGACCACGAGCCCCGAATCGTCGGCCAACGTAGGTAATCCGGTAGCCCTGCAAACTGTGTCTGCTTTAATAGCAGCGTTAGCAAAGAAGGTGTCACCGTCTTCCACTACCTCGGGAACCTGCGGCAGGTCCAAGAGCGATTTAACTTCCAGACCCAATGGCGCCAATAGAGCTTTAAACTCCTCAATTTTCCCCCGATTCCGGCTAGCCAATACTATTGTTCGCTGCATATGGCTTTCCCCACCAATTCAGCAATTGGCCCAAGAACGGATCGCTGCACATTAATCAGTTGCTCAATACCAGAGCTGGCTAAGTCTAGGAGTTGATTTAGTTCTTCCCGAGAGAAGGTGGCTTCCTCGCCGGTACCTTGTATCTCCACTAAGCGTCCAGCACCGGTCATCACCACATTCATGTCCACATCAATAGCCGCATCTTCCTCATAATTAAGATCCAGCAAGGCCACCCCGCTCGTTAAACCAACGCTGGTGGCAGCCAGGAAGTCGGTTACAGGAAAATGCGCAATCTCCTGCCGCTCATAGAGCAGGTGCAGCGCATCGCAAAGGGCGAGAAAAGCTCCAGTGATGCTGGCGGTGCGAGTTCCCCCATCAGCTTGAATAACATCACAATCGAGCCAAATGGTACGCTCGCCGATTTGACTGAGATCCACCACCGAACGCAAGGCTCGTCCAATTAGACGCTGTATTTCATATGTACGCCCACCGATCTTCCCCTTGGCCGCTTCCCGCGTGTTGCGCGTGGCCGTGGCTCGCGGCAGCATGCTATATTCGGCGGTAACCCAACCACTACC
>JAAYGE010000178.1 GCA_012727835.1 Bacillota bacterium | reverse complement strand
GGCATATTGAATAAAGGCCATCAGACTGCCCACCTGCAAACTCCCCTGGTCCACCCGCAAGCTGCCAAACCAAAGAACGGCTATAGCCAAGAAGTTAAATAGCAACAGAAAGATGGGTTGAATCACCGCCATCAAACGGTTGACTCGAATGGCAGTTTGGGTGAGATCTAAGTTTGCTTCATCGAAACGTTGCTCCTCATAGGTCCCCCTATTAAAGGCTCGAATTACTCGAATACCGGTAAGGTGCTCGCGCAACACCCGGTTCAGATTGTCCAATTTGTCTTGCATAGCACGAAAAAGGGGCATGCCCTTGCTACCCACCAGCCCGATTATCACAGCCAGTATGGGAATAATGGCAGCCAGCGACAGGGTCAATTTCACATTCGTTGCCAGGGCCATAATAATGCCCCCGACCAGCATCATGGGAGTCATCAGTGCCATGCGCAGCCCGAACACCACCACCTGTTGCATTTGCATAATGTCGTTGGTGGTGCGGGTGATTAGAGAAGCGTTACCAAAACGGGCAAATTCAGTTAAAGAAAAGGAGGAAACCTTCTCAAACATGTGCAGGCGCAGATCGCTACCAAAGGCAGCCGCAGCGCGGGACGACAAATAGCTAATGCCAATGGTGCAGGCCGCTCCTAAGGCAGCCACCAACAGCATACGCGCTCCCACCCGTAGGATATAGTTGGTGTCACCGCTGACAATGCCCACGTCTACAATCTCACTCATCAGATTGGGCAGATACAATTGCGATATCGACTGTAAAAACACGAGAACCGCTACTGCCACTATGGATAAGAGATAGGGCTTTAAATAGCGGGTTAGTTTCAGCATAGGGCCCACTCCCTTCCCCAGCGCCCCTTAGAGGTGCTGACTTGCATTGATGACTGACCGGTCAGTCACCAATGTTTGTATTATAGCACTAGAGGGCCAGGCAAGACATCAGAGAGGTTGCCGGCGTATTTGTAAGTTGCGGAATACATCTTTGCGGGTCGATCTACGGGCGAGCCCTACGATTTCTTATGGATTGTGAGCAATACTATGGCGAATGGGTCAATAAATTAGGGCGAGTGCCCTTTGGGGACGGCACCGGGCGTCCCCAAAGGTTTCTCCCAAGGTGTGGTGGCTGGCCCGCATCCCACACGTTTCGCAGGGGCGCCCCGGCGGTGCGCCCCATTAGCTGCATCCTATGGTCTTTCTGCCCGTGGTGGGAGTTATAAAAGACAGATCGGCCAAACCTGATCGGTTTGACCGCTATACCTGACTTTTTAGCTAGGAATATGCCCTATTTAAGGGGAATAACAAAGTAAGCGCTATCGGGCAGGCCCGTATTCGATGATCCGGGCCATGGGGCGATACCAGTCCACACCCAAATCCCGCTTGGCAATACGGCCGTCGGCATAGTGCAGCTCTAACCAGGATTTCACCACAATCCCCTCGGCTCCAGCAATGATCACCCTCTCTTCACCGGGAGCCAAATCCGGGTTTGGACGGCGTACCACCGGCCGCTCCTGCACCTGCAGCACCTCATGATGCCAAATTACCTGGGCCGGAGTCCGTTGGCCATAAAAGGCCACATACAGGGTATTATCCACAGTGGCGGCCCAGATGACGATGGGGTGCCCCGTATCGTTTTTGAACTTAAGATCGATACCCGAACTGGACACGGTGGCATCTTGCCCCGGACTGGCATAGGGTACCAACATGCTATGATTGCGGCGGGCAACTATAGGCAAATCGGCCAATATAGCCGTATTGTATAGAGTGGTGGCCATTTTACACACGCCGCCTCCCATGCCGAGCTCAACTTGCCCACCTACGTAGACCAGGCCTTCCTGAAAGCCGTTGCTGGCATCAAAGGGTCCGATCACTTGCAACATGGAAAACACTTCGTTAGGCGCTAGCACGTACCCGGCCACTATTTCGGCAGCGCGGGTAAAGTTGTGTAGTTCACCCGGATGGGGGTTGGGCAAGGTGGTGGCGTAAGCTCCCATGCGAATATGGGCCCTATGGTTGGCACAGAGTTCCTTAAAGGCCTGGTCGTCTTCCCAAGGAAGGGAATCGGTTACGGGGCGACTTTGAGGATGTTCGCTAACGGTGGGCGGCGACCAAACCGGCGCCACCAAAGGGCGTACCGCTTGCCTGTCTAAAGCCACCAACAACAGGCAAAGGTCTTGCAACTGAGCAAAGGCTAGCGTTAGCAAAAGGAAGCCGGCGAGGATGGCGGCATGTTTTATTTTGCGCTGCATGTGGGCCCCCTCCCTAGCGAAAATTTAGCTATTGCTGCTTGTCTAATCATATGGCCGGCCCAGTGCAAGTATGATGCCCACTGCCAACACACCTGCCGCTTCTCTCATGCATACCTTGCCCTAGACAGCGTTTTGCAAGGAGGAGATTTTATGTTAGATATTCCGGTACGTTTTACCTTAGGTGCCGGCTGGGGCGAAGCCGACACGCCCGCCAATGCCTTCGATATAGCCCTGCTACAAGCTGGAATGGGCAATTTAAGCATGTTGCGAGTACATAGTATCTTACCCCCCGGTGCCGTACATACGGAACAGCTGGACGTTCCCGAGGGAATGTTGGTCCCCGTCGCCTATGCGACTATTAGCAGCCAGGAACCGGGACAAAAAATAGCCGCAGCCGTGGCGGTAGGTATACCGGCGGATACGGGCTGCGGTGTGATTATGGAGTGCTCCGACTATTGTAGCAAGCAAGAAATAGAGGAGCGCATTATTAAAATGGTAGAAGATGCTTTCGCAGTGCGGCAACGCCCCCTAGGAGAAATTAAGCTGGTAGCTATTGAACACACGGTAAAGCACTGTGGTAGCGTCTTTGCTGGCGTCGCCCTCTGGTACTAGCTGCCAATTTGTAGGTTGCGATAAATATAGGTAGAGTTATTTACGTTCTCCCAAAAGGCCTCATAACGTTCAACGGCGGCCTGCTGGGCCGTAACCCTAGCTTCTTCTATTTGTTCGATGTTATCGCACAAACACTCGACGATGCTGCCATCCATAGCCCCATCAAGCACCATTCTTTGTAGTACCCGTTGGGCGGCAGAACGCTCCATCCCCCGACGATAGGGTCGATCTTCAGTGACGGCCGTATAAACATCGGCTACCGCCATCAGGCGCGCCTCGGGGCTCAAATCGGGGGCGGCCAAACGGAAGGGATAGCCTTTGCCATCTAATCGTTCATGATGATAGGCGGCCCAGCCGGCAATCTCCTCCAGCCCCCGCACCACTTCCAGGCTACGGTAGGTGTAGTAGGAGTGGCTGCGGATAACCGCATATTCCGAGGGCGTCAGGGCGCCCGGTTTTTCCAGCAAATTGCTGGGCACCGCCAACTTACCTAAATCGTGCAAAAAGCCGGCCACCCGAATCTGGCGACAGTGCTCGGGATCATAACCGAGGGCCTGAGCCAAGGCTTCCGCAGTAGCTGCCACCCCCTCCGAATGGGTAGCTGTAAACCGGCTACGAAAGTCGATCACATGGCTGATCATTTGGGCAAAGTCCAGCAGACCATCTAAATCTAGGGTAAGGTCATCGTCAAAGACCTGCTGCGCCAACACGATGTCAATCATGGTGGGGCGTAGATCTAGCCAGAAAGCTTCTTGCTGTGCCAGTTCAAGGAAAACGGTCACCAGCTCCGGGTCAAACATACGGCCGGCAACGGCATTTATCCTCTGGCACACACTATCTACCTGGGAAAGTAGACAATTCCCCCGATCGTGGCGTAACAGCACATCAATACGGTCAGCCAAATGCACCAGCTGGGCACCTAAAGGTGCCCTTCCGTCCTTATCGTCATCCCAATAGGTGTGGTGATGCAAGATCATGTCGGCTATGGGGGCCAGTGGTTGATAGGAGCGCAATAGGGCAGAACCCGTCTGGGTATGTAAAGCGGTATGCTGAGTTTCAAAATCAAGGGCGGAAAGGCGATCGCTCAAGGAAAGCGCACCTATGTCATGTAGCGCCCCAGCGGCAAATACTCGCCTCTGCTCTTCCTTGCTTAGGCCCACTGCGGCCGCCAAGCGGGTAGCCAGGTAGGCCACACGTTTCTGATGGTCGGCCACCACCGGACTAACCAGGTCGGTGGTACGGGAAACGCACATCACCATATCTAATAGGGAGACTTGCACTTCTGTCCTCTTCACTAGGGCACTCCTTTCTTAGGCAATGGCATAGGTGGGGCTGTCTCTGAAAGGGAGACAGCCCCTGCTTAGCCTTTCTATCTATTCCTTTTCAAAAAACGACTTATCGACACCACAGAGGGGGCAGACCCAGTCTTCCGGGAGGTTCTCAAAGGGAGTACCGGGTTCAATGCCGTTATCGGGGTCGCCTACTTCCGGATCGTACACATAGCCACAGGGAGTGCAAACGTATTTTTCCACTATAATTAACCTCCTCTACATTAAACGTAATAATAATCTTTCTCTCTTGGTCGCTAATATCCTGCTAAATCGACGAGTAATATTTTAGCGTATAAAATACACTTTCTTAACATAGTCAATTTCCTCAAACTGGATAAGAACGATTGCACTGCTACTGGAAAAGGGGTTATCATGTAAGTGGGAACATAGATATTTAGCGCGTAATATGGCTAGAGAGAGAAAGCGAGGGAATGTAATGTCAGTAGTAGAGCCAAAGGCAGCCCGACCAGACCCGAATGACATTAGCCAAGAACAGATACGTAAAAACATTTTTGGCATGGTTTGGCCCGCAACCATTGAAAGTGTGCTACAAATGGCCGTTGGCATGGTATCTTCGGCAATGTTGGGACGCGTTGGTGCTGTTGCCATCGGGGCAGTAGGCCTAGGACGACGCATCACCATGTTAATTTGGTCCTTTTTTGCAGCCATCGGAACCGGTACCACGGTTATGGTAGCCCGTTCAGTCGGCGCAAAGGACCGCAGCAGAGCCGGTCGCTATGCGGAACAGGCCTTTTTTTTAGCCCTAGGAATGGTGCTGACCATTTCGCTGCTTGCCTTTCTATTTACGCGGGAAATTCTTGTACTACTCTACAACACCAGTGGCGAGTTGTTAGATGTGGGTACCGACTATTTACGTATTGCCATTTGGGGTGTTCCCTTCATGGCCGTCATGCAAATCACGGGCGCCATCATGCGGGGAGCCGGCAATACCAAGGTGCCCATGCAGGTGGCTACGGTAATTAACATAGTAAACGTTATCCTGAGTTACACACTTATTTTCGGTAATTTTGGCTTCCCCGCCATGGGAGTCAAAGGTGCGGCATGGGCATCCAATATCGCACAGGCCGTGGGTGCCCTCTTGGTAGATGACGCCCATGGTTCCGTTGGCAAAGCGGACCCGGTTGCCCACGAGGGTTG
>JAAYGE010000177.1 GCA_012727835.1 Bacillota bacterium | reverse complement strand
TCTCAAAACTCGGGCCGGGGTGACGTGACCACTGCCCGCGCCTATGCGGAGAACTCGGCTCGCTTGGGCTTGGTTTTAGGGCTTATCTATGGCTCTGTTTTATTGACCATGGCGGGTCCGCTTATTTCTCTCTTGCAGGTGACGGAACCAACGGTGTTCGCCAGTGCCTGTGCCTACTTGCGCATTGTGGCTCTAGGCATCCCGCTCACCTATATTTCAGCGGCCATCACCGGGTCGTTTAACGGAGCCGGCAACTCCCGGCTCAGCTTCCTGGCCAACGCCACAGGCCTAATCGTTAACATGGTTCTTGACCCTCTGTTTATCCTGGTATTTGGCTGGGGTGTTCAAGGCGCGGCCATCGCTACCCTAATCGCTCAAGGAGTGGTGATGAGCCTCTTTATTTACTTCGCTAAACGCCATTCCAAGCGGCCCTTTGACGACTTCCGCCTGTTCGGTGCTTTCGATCGGGAAAAGGTTAGGCAGATCTTACGCTGGAGTTTGCCGGTGGCGGTGGAAAGTGCTGCTTTTACCATGCTAGCCATGACGGTAACCAGCATGATCTCGGCCTGGTATGGAGAGACGGCGGTGGCGGTTCAGCGGGTGGGCAGCCAGATCGAATCTTTATCTTGGATGATTGCTGGTGGATTCTCTTCCGCGGTCACTGCCTTCGTGGGACAGAATTTTGGAGCCCGCAAATGGGAGCGCATCCGCCGTGGATACCGCATCTCTCTGGCCGTGTTGTTGGTTTGGGAGGTATTCGTCATACTAGCCATAGTGCTAGGCGGCCGTTTCTTCTTTTCCCTGTTCCTGCGCGAACCGCCCGAAATTCTAGATATGGGGGCCACCTATCTACGCATTCTGGCCTATAGCCAAATATTTATGGCCTTTGAGGCGGCCTGCTCTGGCACCTTCCGCGGTTTAGGACAGACGCTACCGCCCAGTATCAGCAGCATCTCCTCCAACCTAATACGTCCGCTTTTGTGCTGGTTCTTTAGCCAGCGCATCGGCTTCGGGCTCAACGGACTCTGGATGGGTATTACCGTATCAGCGGCCGTGCGCGGCACGTTGATGCTCATTTGGTACACCATTTACGAGCGGCGGATTCCTGCGGAAGATGGTGTGGAATTGGAAGCCTATCAGCAAGCTACGGCATTATAAGCAATCTTGAAAGGGGGCGCACCTGCGGGGCGCCCCTACGTGGCGCCTGGGGTGCAGTTAGAATCCTAAGAACAACATAGGGCAGTCGCAAGAAACTTTACGACTGCCCCTTTTCATATCTGTATTAACCTACCACTATATTCACAACCCGCTTAGGAATGATGATTACCTTGCGCACGGCGACGCCTTCCAGGTAAGGCACCACCTTTTCGGCCGCTAAAGCTATTTCTCGAATTTCTTCTTCACTGGCATCGGCGGCGACTTCTATCTTATCTCGCAGGCGGCCGTTGACTTGCACCGGCATTTCAATTACATCGCGCACCAAGGCGGCCGGATCGAAGGTGGGCCAAGCCTCATGGAACACCGAATAGCTGTTACCCAGCCGCTCCCACATTTCCTCGGAGAAATGGGGGGCAAAGGGTGCCATGAGACGAATGAGGTCGTTAACCACTGCGGCTAAGAAGGCCACATTCTTCTCGGTCTGCTGGTTGTCGTAACGATACAGAGCGTTGGTCAGCTCCATGAGCCGGGAAACTACGGTATTAAACTGGAATTTATCCGCATCTTCACTGATGCCTTTAATCACATTGTGTAGTACGAAGTTCAGATCCTGCTCGGCGCGGCCCTTTTCGTTATGGCCGCCGCCTTCGGTCTTCAGCTCGGTGACCCGGTCCACAAAGCGCTCTACCCGGTCTATGAAGCGGGCTACGGATCGAATGCCATCATCGCTCCAGGGGCCACCTTCGATATAATTGAAGCCGAACTGCAAGTACATGCGGAAAACGTCGGAGCCGTATTCGGCAATATAGCTGTCGGGCGATACCACATTGCCCCGCGACTTGCTCATGCGGTTGCCGTCGGGCCCCAGGATAATGCCCTGATGGACCAGTTTTTTGAAGGGCTCGCCGAAATCGATATGGCCCAAGTCCCGCAGTGCCTTGGTGAAGAAACGGGCGTAAAGCAGGTGCATGCAGGCGTGTTCAGGACCGCCCACATACATATCCACCGGCAGCATTTTGTTGATCCACTGGCTATCGAAGGGTTGCTCATCATTATGCGGGTCGGGGAAGCGCAAGAAGTACCAGGACGAACAGACGAATGTATCCAGGGTATCTACTTCCCGCTGGGCCGGACCACCGCATTGGGGACAAGTGGTGTGCAAGAACTCCTCCGACTTGGATAAGGGCGACTTGCCGTCGGGCGTGAACTCCACGTCGTAGGGTAGCAGCACGGGTAACTGGTCCTCAGGAACTGGTACGGTGCCGCACTGAGGACAATACACGATAGGAATAGGTGCTCCCCAGTAACGCTGCCGGGATACGAGCCAGTCTCGCAACCGGTAATTGGTATGGAAGCGGGCGCGCCCACGGGCCTCTAGGGTTTTGACGATGGCATGTTTAGCCTCCTCCGAGGTGAGGCCATTAAACTCGCCGCTATTTACTAGTATGCCGTAGTCGGTAAAGGGCAGTGTGTCGTCTATCTCCCCTACTCCCTGAATCACGCGGGGAATGGGTAGATTGAATTTCTCAGCGAACTCATAGTCGCGGAGGTCATGCCCCGGCACCGCCATAACCGCACCGGTGCCGTAGGAAGCCAGCACGTAGTCGGCAATCCAAATGGGCAGTTTTTCTCCGGTAAGAGGATGTTCTGCATAGGCGCCGGTGAAGGCACCGGTCTTCTCGAGAGTAGTGAGCCGATCTAGCTCGCTGCGTTTCGCCACTTGCTCTTGGTAGGCAGTAACCGTCTCCCGTTGCTCGTCGGTAACGATCTGCTCTACTAAAGGATGTTCGGGCGCCAAAACCACATAGGTAGCACCGTAGAGGGTGTCCGCCCGGGTGGTAAAAACGGTAAAACTGGCATCGTGGCCCACAACTTGGAAATCAATTTCGGCCCCCACCGACTTGCCAATCCAGTTGCGCTGCATCTGTTTGGTCTTTTCGGGCCAATCTAGGTTATCCAGCTCGGCCAGAAGCTCCTCCGCATATTGGGTTATCTTAAAGAACCACTGGGTGAGATTGCGCTTCTTTACTTCCTGGTCGCAGCGTTCGCACCGCCCCTCTATCACCTGCTCATTGGCTAAAACGGTGTTACAGTGCTCGCACCAGTTGACCGGAGCCTCTTTGCGATAGGCCAATCCAGCTTTATACAGCTGCAGGAACATCCACTGGGTCCATTTGTAATACTCGGGTTCGCAGGTTACTATCTCGTAGTCCCAGTCGAACATGCCGCCCATGTGGCGCAGCTGTTCCCGCATAGTGGCGATATTAGCCATGGTAGAATCGTGGGGGTGCACGCCGGTTTGAATGGCATAGTTTTCAGCCGGCAAGCCGAAGGCGTCGAAGCCCATAGGTTCAAAGACTTCGTAACCCTGCATTCGTTTCATGCGGGCCCAAGAGTCGGTCACACCGTAGTTGTACCAATGCCCCACATGCAGCTTAGCCCCCGACGGGTAGGAAAACATCTCTAAGCAATAGAGTTTTTTATCGACACGGGAACGGTCGAAGGAATAAAGCTTAGTTTCCTCCCATTTCTTTTGCCATTTGCGATCGGTATCGATTGAATAAGTGCCCATAGCCATTACGCTCCTCTCATCCTTATAAGAATTGAAAAATAAAAGGCTTTCATCTCCCCTAGGAGACGAAAGCCTTGCTTCCGCGGTACCACTCCAATTGGGTAGCGCTGCTACCCCTCTCAAGGCCGGTAACGGTGGCGCCGGGCGGGCCTACTAGCCTTCAGCCAACCAGCTCCGAGGCGAGTTCTCCACTTACTACCGGCTGCATTGCACCAACCCGCAGCTCTCTGAGCAGTAGGCCATGGATACTACTCCTCTTCCTCGCTATATGTACACCATTATATACCTGGGAGTAGGTAGTGTCAAACACAGGTCTATTACCAAAACCACCGAAAGGGCCTCTGCAAATTTTTACTCCCATCGGCCCCACTCTGTGCTATGATGAAAACAGCACATATTACCGGAGGCGAAAGATGCTCGACAAGTTATTTACTAACCTACTGGCACTACTTATCACTATGCTGACAGGTGCAGTCTTGGCTAAAGTGAAACTGATTACACCAACGCTGCGCAAGAACTTGAACACTTTACTCTACTATTTTGCTTTACCTATTTTCGTTTTCAACTCCATGCGGGGCAGCATCACACTGGAGCTACTGCAAACATCCTACTACCCCATGCTATTTGGTATCGGGTTAGCGTTAATTAACGGACTGATTGCCTTCTTAGCTACGGTTATCTGGCGTATTGACCCGCGGGAGCGACGCTTGTTTGCTTTTCTCAACATGTTTGGTAACAACATTTATCTAGCACTACCTATTGCGCAGGCCCTTTTCGGTGCCCAAGGAGTAGCGGTGGTGCTACTCTATTCCTTCGGCTCGGACTTGATCCTCTGGTCCCTTGGCCAGTTTCTGCTGAGCGGGGAAACCCGCTTTTCACTGGCCAGCATTAAGCAAACCATTAACCCTACCCTGGTGGCCCTTGCCTTGGGCTCGGCTGCGGGGATAGCCAACCTATGGTTGCCGCCCGCTCTGGAAATATCTATGGACAACATGGCTAGCATCACTTCACCCTTAGCACTGCTCTTAACGGGTGCGGCTTTGGCAGAAATTAAGCTGGGAGCCGGTAGCGGTGCAAAACAGGCATTCGCTCTCTTTATTACCAAACTGATTATCTCGCCCCTGATTGCTGTGGGGCTGGTTTCGCTTTTGCCTGTGCCCGGCGAGATGCGAACCATCATTATTATTCTGGCCAGCATGCCCACCTTTGTGCGTTCCATCGTGCTATCCGATCGCTTCGGCTGGGATGGACAAAAAACAGCCCTAGGAGTTCTAGTTACCACCTTAGGCTGCTTTATAACTATACCCATAATTTTACAACTAGTATAACGACTGCCCAGGGCTGTAGCAGGCCTGCAACCTGTGGCCAAATAACGAATAGGGTTATGCCTTTAGACATATCTGGGCCCGACAACAGTGGGGCTGCGGGATGGTGCTGTAGGCGCGGTTGGAGCCCGCTCCTGTGCCCTAAGCACATCCCGCAGCCCGAAAAAACTTCCTACACCGCTACAATTTAGAAGGAGGTTATTCTATGTGGAACGGTTTTATCGGGTTCTATGGCACGCCTAACCTGGAAGCAACCCATAGCTTTTACGCCGATATTCTCGAGCTGCCCCTAGCCCTAGATCAGGGTACCTGCCGCATCTATGCGGTGCCTGGCGGTGGTTACCTAGGGTTCTGTGAACATTTGGCCGTGTGCTATAC
>JAAYGE010000176.1 GCA_012727835.1 Bacillota bacterium | reverse complement strand
GTATGGGCTGGGAACAAATCGACCAAATCGCCGGCCAAGGAATGGGCTTCACTGGCATCGGTAGCCGTGCCCACCCAAACCTGCCAATGGGTTCCTGTCCATGCCAATACGGCCTGGTCCAGCTGACCCTGCAATTCTTCAGCGGCAGCCCTATCGGGCAAATCGTTGCTGGCCACCCAATGATAGCCTGACGATTCGGGGCGCACCAGCCAACTAGCCTGTCCGGGTGTTGTCAGTAGCTCTGTTGGCCACTTATCCCCCGACTGCAACCAGCCTAGGCGTAGGCCTTTAGCTCCCGATACGGATACCTGCGGCACGGCTGTCGAGTTATAGTATAACCCAACCCGCAGCGGGCCGGAAGCTTGCGCTTGAGCCGGTAGGTAGGGCCAAACGGCCACCGCCACCAGGAGAAGTAATAAAGCCAATCCAGATCTTCGTCGCAAAACGATGCACCCCTTTTTCGAGTGATATCGGCTCACTTCGACAAAAGGGGTGCGTTTTCCTGCGCGGAGGGGATTGCATTAAATTATCGAGTATTCTTTACCCCAGTATCATCCTTACCTCGACTGTGCAGTTATTGCTTACTAAATAGGTTGATGCAAGCACCGGGATTACCAAACTGACTGCGAGTTTTATGCCGACGTACTAGTTAAAAACGGGATAGCGATAGAGGCCATATTGCATGAAGATAAATCGGGACACACCAAAGACAATGCTTTCTTTTCCCGCCGAGTCACCGATGAAAAGGGGCTGGTTATCAAGAAGGCTATCATTTGCTGCAAATCTTTTCAGCTAGGCGTTGTCTGATGCTGTATCAACTGGCCTTTCCTGAGGCAGAAATTGTAGCCGTCCCCGTTGACTGCCACGGAATTAGTCGTAGCAACTGGTACCGACAGGATCTAGTGTGAACCGAGTGCTGGGCGAGTTGGCCAGGTGCGGCAATCAATTTGTGTCCGAGCTGAAGGAGTTCTTGCAGGTACCGCAAGCCACAGTCAAATAATAGGCCCCAAGCCCGTGCACAGATGCTGAAAAATAAAACACCAATGGCCCTTAAGCTTGGTCAAGGGAAAAATACTATATTTTGTGACTCCAGTAGGCATAGGCGCCACCCCATGTTAACCCGACCATACCACCAGTGGCTAAAGACCAAAACGGATATCGTTTTAATACAATAAGCTCGATCAGGGGCAGTAGTAGGAAAAACAGAAACATACTGACCATGAATGCTGTATGAGAAGCTCGCTTCAAGATCTCGGCATCCCTTTCATCTTTAGTCCTATTCCCCTCCAGACTTCTCGCATGTTCTAACGCCGCCTGTCTAGAACCAGTCCATGCACAATAGCCGAAGTAGATACCAGTAAATAGTATAATAATACCACAAGCAAGCCAAATACCTGCCTGCTGCAAAACATGAGCCGCGGGCACACCCGAAAGTAACAATTTCCTGGCGACAGACCATGTCTCGAAAAAGAAATAGACACTGAGTATCAACAATAGGGCCGCGACGCCTCGAAAGCGCTTGATGGACTTCTCGGCCTCTGCCTTGGCTACAAAGCGATCGAGCATAGTGTTAAGAACCCACAGAATGAGCAGCCGGCGTATAAAACGGCCGGGAGTGAAATTGCCAGGCGCGGGAATACCCTGGGCTATGTCTTCCGCCACTTGCATGACCATAACCATAGCGTTGGCGACGATTAGTTCAACTAAATTGAATCCACCTCTAAACCACCGTTCCAACCTTTCTTTCATTCGCCTCCCCCTTCGCACAAAATACTCGGAAACCTTTACCTCTCGGCCTGCTCTTGCTCCAACTCCTTTTCACACAAAAAGACTTCTTCAATATGCAAACCAAAGTGCCTCGCTATCTTGTAAGCCAGCATAATGGACGGATTATACCGCCCATTTTCTATCGAGATAATCGTTTGCCGCGATACGCCCACTAGCTGAGCCAATTCTTCCTGTGTCAAGTTCATTGCGGTACGTAATTCCCGAACTCTGTTATGCATTGGATTGCCTCCAGTGTAAAGCTTCCTTTACATTAAGTGTAATCTTTGGCAAAGACTATGTCAAGCTTCCTTTACATCCGAGACAAAGAAAAATGGCTCAAAAGTGAACCGCGCCCTGTTGCCTCAGCTCAGGGCAAGACCTTGACTAGCTTATCCTTAGATTGGATTATGCTCAAGTGCATGCCCTTAAACACACACGCCTCGCCCGAATGGCGAGGCGCGTGGCATCTATTTTATTTGCTCCGCATTAAACGCATACCATTAGCGATAACTAGTAGTGCCGCTCCGGTATCGGCCAGTACTCCCATCCACAGCTCGGCGCGCCCCATGAAGGTGAGAATGAGTACCACACCTTTGATAAGCAAACTGAGCGCGATGTTCTGCCCAATGATGCCTACGGTTCTGCTACTGAGGCGCATGAGCCAAGGCAACTTGGTCAGGTCGTCGGCCATGAGGGCTATATCGGCCGTTTCGATGGCGGTGTCGGTGCCAGCAACGCCGAGAGCTATGCCTACTGTTGCAGCCGCCAGCGCGGGAGCATCGTTAACGCCGTCGCCCACCATAGCCACATGGCTGTATTTGTCAGCCAACCTATTGATAGCCGCCACCTTATCAGCGGGCAAGAGTTCGGCCTGCACTTCATCGACACCCACCTGCTGTCCGATAGCCGCCGCCGTGCGTTTGTTATCGCCGGTAAGCATAACCAGCGATTGAACGCCGGCTTGCCTTAGCCCCGCCACC
>JAAYGE010000175.1 GCA_012727835.1 Bacillota bacterium | reverse complement strand
GTGCTGAATGACATGGGCAAGGAGGCGGACGCGAACCAGGCAATCGAGGTGTTGGAGCAGGTTTATCGTGAGATTTTAGTATAAGGGGGAAGGAAGAGTGTTTAAAGGCATTTATGCGCCGATCGCGACTCCCTTTGTTGATGAGCAGATTGATAAAGAGGCGCTCAAGTTCAACCTGGAACGTTATTCGGCTAGTCGCCTAGCCGGCTTGGTGGTCCTCGGTTCTAATGGGGAATTTGCCTATTTGGACATGGAAGAGAAGATGGCTTTGGTGGAGTTTGTAAGGGAGCATACGGCCGAGGAGAAAAGCATTATCGCCGGTACCGGTTGCGAAACGACCAAGGCCACTATTCGTTTAACCAAGCATGCGGCCAGCGTTGGTGCGGATGCTGCGCTAGTGATTACGCCCAGCTTCTACAAGGGCAGCATGACTGAGGCGGCATTAGAGCAATTCTATCTGCATGTGGCGGAAGCTTCACCTATTCCCATCATGTTGTACAATATGCCGCGGAATACGGGGCTCAACATGTCATCCCGCCTGATCTGCAAGTTGGCCCAACATGAAAACATTGTGGGCGTTAAAGATAGCAGCGGTAATATTGTACAGATCGCCGAAATTATCCATAACTCTCCCGCCGATTTTGCGGTTTTCGCCGGCTCGGGTAGTTTCCTCTATCCCACGTTAGCTTTAGGCGGGGTAGGTGGCACTTTAGCCGTTGCCAATATTCTGCCCGAGCTCTGCGTCAGCCTGTATGATGCGGTATTAGCCGGCGACCATGAGCGGGCTAAACAATTACAACATAAACTTTTGGCACCCAATGCAGCCGTAACTTCCCGCTGGGGTATTGCCGGAGTAAAGGCGGCACTGGACATGCTTGGCTATCGTGGCGGTGTACCACGGCGGCCCATGCTACCGCTGGATGAGGCCCATCTGCCCGAGCTGAAGCAGATTCTTATCGATGCGGGCGCCGAATTAGCTTAAGCATCATGCTGGAATGGCATAGGGCGTGTCACGCCACGTTTATGAAAAACGTTTTGCGACACGCTCTGTAAAAAGTTGGCCGGCCTACCGGCGCCCCTATACATGGTTACACCCGTACCCATATGTTTCGTAGGGGCGGCTCGCAGAGTCGCCCGGGGGCTGTCGCAAGCGACAGCCCTTTTTTTATCAGCGGACGATATCATCCACGTCGGATTGGGCTTGGCCCTGTATCTTAACCACCAGCCGGTGGGGTAAACAGACCAGTGATTGGTGGGGTTCGCTAATCCAGCCCTGCAACACATCCACCTGTTCAGGGCAATTGGCTTCCACCACCCGAATACGTCCCCGCTCTACAGCTATGATATTATAGCCCCCCTGGCCATCCTCTACCCGTAGCTGAAAGGGTTCCTCCACGGTAGACAGGTCAATTTCGTGGATCACTACTCCGTCTTGTATCACCAGGGCCGTCACCTGATCACTTTTTAGACTACTGATATAAAACCAACTGCCGATAGTCAGAATTGCAATGAGTAATATTAAAATCAAATCGCCCTTTTTCATGTTCGGCCCCTTCCTTACTGATGGAGTTAACTTAGTATATCATGCTAAGGGGCTAAACAGGAACCAGAGGGGGCTACGGCAGCTTGTTTGGGCTGTAGGGCCGGTGGTCATGCGCTCTAGTATGACCACCCGGCCCTACATTGGAGGGAGTAGTTGTAATTATTTTAGGCTGCGTATCCGGCTTGGAAGGCCTGCCGGTTAAGCTCTAAGAAGGGGGGCGCAACGGTGGCTTCCAGGGCCGCCAACCAATCTTCCTTAGGAAAATCCATTTGCTTGGCTAGAGCCCCTAGGAGTATCACGTTGATCACCCGTAAATTGCCCAGTTGCTTAGCCATCGCCAACCCATCCAGCTGTACTGTCCGAGGCGCATGGACTCTAATTTGCGTTAGTGCATCGTGGGGATAAACGGCCGCGCCGGTGAGCACCGTCATGGGATTGATACGTTGCCTATTCACAATCATAGTTCCCTTATCGGTTAAATAATGTAGCCAGCGCAAGCCTTCCAGCTGTTCAAAGGCCACTATATAGTCGGCTTGCCCCGTTTCAATGAGGGGAGAGTACACCTTTTCTCCCATGCGCACTTGGGTGACAACGCTGCCGCCCCGCTGAGCCATGCCGTGGATTTCCGTCACTTTCACATCGTGCCCTTGGCGCAGGGCCACGTGGGTAAGAATGCGGCTGGCTAAGACTGTTCCTTGACCGCCTACTCCAGCCAAAAGAACGCTAATGGTTTTCATCATTGCACCTCCTCAGGCCCGATAGCCCCAAACGGGCAGACTTGTTGACAGAGTCGGCAGCCCCAGCAGAGGGCCGGGTCAATGCTGCTCTTCTTATCGGCAAAACTGATGGCCGGACAACCGAGGCCCATGCACATGCGACAACCGGTGCAGGCATCGTGGTTAACGCACCGGCGGGGCTCGGTTGGTTTGACAATGAGGGCGCAGGGCCTACGGGCAATAATTACTGAGGGCTCCCGCACCGCCGTCTCCTCTTTAATAGCTCGGTCGAGGGACGCTAAGTCGTGCGGGTCAACAACTCGTACCCGCTTTACTCCCACGGCGTGGCAGAGGGCTATCAAATCCACCTCCGGAGCCGGTTCCCCCTGCAGCCTTTGCCCTGTTCCTGCGTGGTGCTGATGTCCGGTCATGGCGGTAGTGCGGTTATCGAGAATGATGATGGTAGTTGTGCCTCCGTTGTAGACCGTATCGACGAGGCCGGTAATGCCGGAATGGAGGAAGGTGGAGTCACCAATCACGGCCACAATGTTATGCGCCTGATCGGGGCGGGCCTTTTCCATGCCTAAAGCAGCCGGAATGCTGGCCCCCATACAGATGGTGGTATCCAGGCTTTCCAAAGGTGGCATAGCGCCCAGGGTATAACAACCGATATCGCCGGTAACCAGCTTTCGATTTTTCCTTAACACATAGAAAACACCGCGATGGGGACAGCCGGGACAAAGGACCGGCGGACGAGGGGGGACTGCTGCCGATGGCTTAGTTTTGGTTTCTAAGCCTAAAATGGCCTGACGGATAAGACTGGGGCTGTATTCACCAATAGGAGTAAGTTGGGCCTTGCCACCGTGAACGCGAATGCCGGCGGACCGAATCTGTTCTTCCATGAAGGGCTCCAGCTCTTCCACTACCCAAAGTTGCTCCACCTGCTGGGCAAAGCCGGCAATCTTTTTTAGAGGTAGGGGATTGGTGAATCCCAACTTAAGAATGGAGGCGTTAGGGAGGGCTTCTTTCACATATTGATAAGTGATGCCACTGGTGACAATGCCAATTTTCCGATCGGCCCATTCAATCCGATTGAGCTCTGTTTGTTCACTGAAGGCTAGCATCTCTTGCAAGTGTAGTTCTTTGATTGCCCTGCGCACCCGGGCATTGGCCGGCACGGCCACGTATTTGCGGGGATTCTTCTTGTATTCGCTTAAGGTGCGGTCTTGGCGCGGCTTAAGCTCCACAAGGGATTTGGAGTGGGAAATACGGGTGGTGGTACGCAGCATAACTGGTGTATCAAAGCGCTCACTGATGGCCAGAGCGTGGCCCACCATGTCCTTCGCTTCTTGGCTGTCGCTCGGTTCCAGCAAGCCAATTTTGGCAAAACGGGCATAGGTTCTGTTATCCTGTTCGTTTTGTGAACTATGCATTCCCGGGTCGTCGGCGGAGACTAGTACTAGTCCGCCATTTACACCTGTATAGGTGAAGGTAAAGAGCGGGTCGGCGGCCACGTTCACCCCCACATGCTTCATAGCGCAGAGGGCACGGGCCCCGCCAATGGAGGCGCCTATTGCCACTTCTAAAGCAACCTTCTCATTGGGCGACCATTGGGCGTGGATCTCTTTATACTTGACGATGTTCTCTAATATTTCGGTGCTGGGCGTACCCGGGTAGGCCGCTGTTACCGCCACACCGTACTCATAGGCGCCACGGGCTATGGCCTCATTACCCGTTAGTAGGGCTTTAGTCATGCTCATCCTCCGTTCTGTTTTGTTACTGTATTGTATTGCGCTACTGCAGAAAATGGGATGAGCATAGGGGGCCATCTTTTCATTCATTATGGTTGAGGTTTGGAAATGATACAATGCTCTTAACAGTGGCAGGGCCGAAGGCACTAAGGTCTTAATAGAGGATGCGATGGGGTGAATAAAATGACCGAATGGTTATTACGTCGGTTTGTAAAGGATTATGACCGTTTAGAAGATGCGGAGGTACGCACTGCCTACGGAAGTTTAGCCGGTTGGGTAGGCATTGCTAGCAATTTGCTGCTGGTTGCCGCCAAATTGCTGATTGGGTTCTTATCTGGCAGCCTTGCCATTATTGCCGACGGCTTAAACAATCTTTCCGACGCGGCCAGCTCGATTGTCTCCTTGCTAGGCTTCAAAATTGCGGCCCGAGAGGCGGACAGGGAGCACCCCTTCGGGCACGGGCGCTACGAATACATATCTGGCTCGGTGGTAGCGGTGATGGTATTTTTGATCGGTATAGAGCTGGGCAAGAGTAGCATTAAAAAGATTATTCGCCCCACCCCCATAGCCTTTGGAGCCTGGAGCTTCATAGTATTAATAGGCTCGGTACTACTTAAGCTTTGGCAGGCGGCCTTTAACCGGAATTTAGGCCGGCGAATCAATTCGACAGCGCTGTTAGCCACCAGCGTGGATAGTCGGAACGATGCATTTGCTACTATGGCTGTGTTGATAGCCATGGTTGTATCCCACTACTTTGCAGTCAACTTAGATGGTTGGATGGGGTTAGCAGTGGCCGGCTTCATTCTTTATAGTGGTGTGGGCCTAGTCAAAGAAACATTAAATCCACTGGTGGGAGAGGCCCCACCGGTGGAGTTGGCCGACTATATCCTTAACAAGATTGCCACTTACGATGGGGTGCTGGGAGTCCATGATCTGATCGTGCACGATTACGGTCCTAACCGTCGTTTTGCCAGTGCCCATGTGGAAATGTCCAGCGAGCTTGAACCCATCGTGGCCCACAATATTATCGATGCCATTCAGAGAAATTTTCTAGAGAAGGATAACATCCACCTGATTATTCATCATGACCCGATAGTGGCCGATGAGGAAACCTATCGGATTCGGGATTGGGTAGAACAGCAGGTAAAAACGATAGACGAGCGCTTAACGATTCATGATTTGCGCCTAATTGAGGGGCGTAATCACATCAATTACATATTCGATGTGGTTGTACCACCCGAATTTGCCATGTCGGAAAAGGAACTGCGTAAACGGATAGAACAGGTGATACAACAAGGCAGGCACTCAATTCATGTGATTGTTAATATTGATTCCACCTATGTAACAACATCCACTTAGTGCTTGCAGAATCTATTAAGAGGAGTATAATAAATGTGAAAGTTGGGGGCGTAACTCAGTGGGAGAGTGTCACGTTCGCAACGTGAAAGTCGAGGGTTCGAATCCCTTCGCCTCCACCATATGTATTGAAAACTCGGTGCCAGTTAATGGTGTTCCCCACCATCGCTGGCATTTTTGTTTTGCCTTGCAGGGCTTCCCGTTAGAATGTCAAATAATATGATGTGAGAAACAACTCCTGGAAGGAGATGTAATTATGGCTGAAAAGGATAAATTGGCAGTGCAGAGAAACAAGTTGGACGTGGCGCTGGAACTGACGCATCTCTATTATAGTGAACGACTAGTCGATAACGTCGAACAGATTCAAAAGGTTTTCACCCGATTCTACGCCATTGCTGACTTGGTAGAACGAATGGATGCGGACGATTTTGTCAAGCTTGTGCCTGAGGAGCTAGCCAGACTCTGGCAGGTAAGAAACTAGTTTATGATATAGTTTACACCGAGTATTGTGGTCTCCCATTAGCCTTCCCGAGTCTCACTCTAGAGGTGGTGCCCAATTAGCCTCTAGGATAAGCAGGGCTTTGAATTGAATAAGGGTAAGAAAGTACCTTGTGAGTAACCCGAATAGGGGGTAACAAATGGCAAAGACTGATAGAGAACTGTTAGAGCTGCTGTTGGTTAAAGTTGACCATATAGTTACAAAAACGGAGGGCATAGAAACTAGAATAACGAGCATGGAAACTAGGCTCGATGGCATAGAAACTAGGCTTGGTGGCATGGAAACCAGATTTGATGGTATGGTAACAAAAATAGATAGCCTAGAAGCGGAAGTAACAGACATCCAAGTGACCCTGGAAAATGAAACAAACAAAAACATACGAATTATCGCTGAGGGTCATATGGATTTAGTTCGCAGACTGGACGAGTTTTTAGAGGTAAACCATGAAAAGGAAATGCTTATGATACGCTTAAATCGCTTAGAAAACGAAGTGCGCCGGTTGAAAGAACGGATGGAAGCAACCGTCTAACCCTACCTTGATCCGGGTACAAATCGGCAATTACCACAGGGCTATCGCAAGAAGCTATTGCGATAGCCCTCTTTTATGGGGATAGTTGCCATGGCAATTATTTTGCTGATAGAATTTACTTTAAATGTGTTTGTGGGGAGGCGGATAGGGTATGCGGCTTGAGTTTCTGGCCGGTTATGGGATGCTCCTCGGCTATTTTATCGTTTGTGCTTTAGGTGCGCTGGTTGTGCGCCGACTTGTCCGTATGCCGGCTGAGGTGTTTCGCAAGATTCTACACTTTATTCTTCTGGGCTCCATCTTAGTTTTTGCCTATGGGTTTAGCACCTGGTGGTTGGCGGCCGCGGCGGCTGTTACCTTTATGGCCATGGTATTCCCAGTTCTGGCTTTGGCCGAGCGCACCCCGGGTTATTCGGAGTTATTGGTCGAGCGAAAACGGGGCGAAATCAAGCGTAGTTTGGTGGTCGTGTTTAGCATGTTTGCCGGCTTGATCGGCATCTGCTGGGGCTGGTTGGGAGAGAAATACCTGGTGATTGCTTCGATCTTTGCCTGGGGTTTTGGCGATGCGGCGGCGGCTTTGGTGGGCAAACGATTTGGCCGGCACTATATTGAAGGGATGCTGGTAGAAGGGCGCAAAAGCCTGGAGGGAACTGTAGCCATGTTTCTGGTATCGTTTGTCACTGTGCTCGTTGTCCTATTAACCCATGGCTCGATGGAATGGTACGCCTATGTGCCTACGGCTATGTTGACGGCAGCTGTCTGTGCCCTCGTGGAGCTGTATACCATAGGTGGTATGGATACACTGACTTGCCCTTTTGCTGCTGCCACCATTTTGATTTCTTTAAGCCGTTTCTGGGAGGTGTAGCCTTTGCAGCCCAAAGCAGGTGAGCGTACGCTTCTGGCTTCGGTATTAATGAGTGCACCGGGACCGCTCGTCGTTGGCTGGGGGCTACTGGCGGACCGTTCCGCCACCC
>JAAYGE010000174.1 GCA_012727835.1 Bacillota bacterium | reverse complement strand
TATATCTTTGATAACTATGGCATACCCTATGTGACCTTAAAAGATGGGGACATCCGGCGGGGAGAGGCGCTGAAGGAATTGGATTGCCTCATCTTACCCAGCGCTAAGGCGCAGGCGCTTGCCAAAGGGTTGCCCGGCGACTTGTTCCCGCACAAGTTTAGCGGTGGCCTGGGCGAAAGGGGTGCGGAACGTATTCACCACTTTGAGGAGCAGGGAGGAACTCTGATAGCTCTCGATGCTGCCTGCGATTGGGCTATCCAAAATTTGTGGTTACCGGTAACCAATGTGGTGGGTAATTTGCCCCCAGAAAAGTTTTATGTGCCCGGTTCCTTTTTGCGGGTATTGTTTCAGACCGACCACCCCCTTAGCTATGGTTTAGCCCGGGAGACAAACGTGGTATTCTTACATAGCCCGGCCTTCCATGTGGACCAAGATGCGGTCAGCGTAGCCACCTATCCATTACAGAACCCCCTTGTAGCCGGTTGGATTCTGGGGGCGGAATACCTACATGGTAAAACCGCCCTAGCGGAGGTTCCTTTAGGGCGTGGGCGAGTGATTCTAATCGGTTTCCGCCCTCAATTTAGAGCTCAAGCCCGCGGCACCTATCGGGTCCTCTTCAATGCCATGATGCGCAGTGTTTTGTTATAAGGCTTGCAGCTTTTCTGTTCAATGGCTACAATGGAGAATATATAGCCCGTTGGGCATATCAATAATCCCGTTTTAGGAGGTGGTTCGCATGAACGCTTTCACTACTATTGCTGTGGCTAATCGCGCACCATTACTCACCGATATGCATAAGGAGGAGCCGCTCCTTCGCTTGCATGGTTTCGACCCAGATATGGAATTGCCGCTTCTCATTCGCTATCGTGGGCAGGATGCCCCCGAGAAAGCTGCGGCCATCGACCCTCCCGCACTAGTTTTAGTCATCGGTGAGGTATTGCGCTCTACCAAACGTAACGGTCGGAAACGCCCGGCATTAGTTGTTGAAGCCCAGGAACTCAGCGTCATCCCCTTAGAAGTAACCGATTCTTTGTCCTTGTCTCTCTCCTGGGAAGTGCGTGCGCACTCGTTCGCTATGCCCGAACTACCTTTCCTGGATGCAGATGACGAAGGTAACACGCGACGCCGTTTTTAACACTAGAAAAATAAAGCAGCCCTCGGGCTGCTTTGTGTTTTTAGAAGATATTGCTCCATGTCAGCCTTTCTTTTTCGGGCACATGCTCCACCAGCATTTTGGCTACCGCCAATTCGGCTAGGGCCGAAGTCTTATCCCGGCTAACCACATATTCTTTGGCCCGTTCCAGTGCAATCTGAATCTCATCAATCTCCTTGTGATTAAGCAGTATGGACCAGGCCGGCTGTAGTTCTTGCCAGCTGGTTAATGAAGCATTTAATCTGTCCAGAGCCAGTTCCCATTCCTCGCCCATAATCGCTTGCTGGGCAGCCAATAGCTCCTCAGCTAAATCGGCAGCGGTGCGTTCTAAATAGTGGATAGTGGTGGTGCCGAGTAAAATGATGGCAGTAGTAGTCACGACGATGACCAATACGCCTCGCAAATTATATCACCTGCCCTTTTTAAGTTGCATGTGGATGTGACCGGTCTCGTCTACATTGGCAAAGAAAACTTGTCGCAGATCGCTGGCCCCGTGCTGTTTAGCCACCTCCACCAATTCGTCCATCGTTATTCCCGCCAGCTCTAAATTGTGTATATTCACCAACCCATCCAGTATCAGATTAATAGGTAAACCTCCTCCTGGGGGAGATAGGTTCAAATCTTGGGCCGTTAAGGGCCCTAACCCGGCCTTAGGAATTACACTCAGTTGGCCATTGGTTTCTAAAATGGCATAGGCCACATCTTTCACATTGGGAAAATCTTTGCAGCGCAACTGTTCCAGTAAATCGTTGAGGTTAACTCGCAGCCTACGCAGCTCGTCTTCCATAATTTCTCCCTGACAAATTAGAATGCTGGGGGTGCCACAGATAATCTTACGGGCCCGCTCGGAGAAGAGAGCCAATTCGGAGAGGGCGACTTGCACCACTAGTAAAACCACAATAGGAATTAAGCCATTGATTAGCGGAATGTCCGTATCCTCCATAGGAATTGCGGCCAATTCAGCAATTAAGACGGCTACTACCAGCTCATAAGGTTGCATTTCACCCACCTGCCGCTTGCCCATGATGCGCATGACAACAGTTACGGCCGAATAGAGAATAAGGGTCCTAATAGCTGTTAAGAGCAAAGTAGTACACCTCCTATACTAGCCAGTTTTACCGCCTTGGCGCGGAAGAATACTTGACTACCTAATTTGGGTAAACTAGCTGGAAAAGTGTTGCAGGGGGTGAAGGGGTGAAATTTAAGCAGTTGATCGGTTGCCTATTGTTAATTATGGCCTTGAGCACCAGCTGGTCTACCAGTGCCACCGCCAGCTTAAGCTCGACGGATTGCATACTATTGACAGAAGGGAGTACCACCTTCCTTGACACTTATGCCGATGGAATGCACGCCCTAATAGATTTGTTGCCGGCGGAAAGGGCACTGGGCTTAATGGTGGCCGGTCAAGCAAATAGTATGCTGCCCCCGGCCCGACTGAGCCGTGGCCGCCGGGCCCAGCTACATGCCTTTATTGAACAGGCTCATGCCACCAGCCATGAGGTCAATGAAATTGAATGGGAAATAATGCTAAGGGCTGCCATGGGCCATTTGACTAGTGCAGGCAAGGGGAGCGGCACAGTCATTCTGCTGCGGGCGGAAACCGAATTGCCGGCCAACTGGCCGGGATGGTTGCAGACGGCTGCTGCCAACGGTGTTAGGCTTTATGAAGTAGATCTGAGCGTGCCCCTGTCGCGCGAGACGGGCATGTTAGAGCAGCGGCAGCCTGGCCCCTTGGCCCATGGTGGTTTGGCCCGCTTGCCGGAGTTGCTAGGTTTAGTTGCCGGCGAGCTTACCAGCCTGGCTTTTAATGAGGCAGGCCTGCAGTTGGCGGTGAAGGTGCCGGCGGGAGTACAGTCGCTTATTCTGCAATGGGATGGCCAGATTTCGCTGACCACTCCTACGGGGCACACCATCGACCTCCAAGCCGAGCCCTTCCAGGCCCAGCTCTTTGCCGGACCTGGCTATACCTGTTTACACCTTAACCCCGAACTCCTACCGGAAGTTGTCGACTGGCAGGGGCAATGGACCATCTCGGCTGCCGGATCTATGGGGGTTGGAGTTTGGTTTAACGATCCGGCTTGGCTGCAGGCTAATGTGGTGGAAAGGGGAGGGCAGCGCCTTATCTGCTTGGCCACCAACATGAGCGCTGGGAATTTACCCGTTGTTATCCTGCAAGATCTGAGCGGGAAGGCGCTAGTGCAGCTTAATGATCTGGGCATCAATGGCGATGCGGTAGCCAATGACGGTGTCTATAGTGCCTGGTTACCTAGCTTTGTCGCGGCCGGACCGGCCATCCTGCATGTGAGTGGCGATAAGGAACGTTCGTTAGCCATTAATATTCCTGCCCCTGTGATGCCTGTGGATTTACCTTTTGTAGAGACGCCAGAAAAGATTCCTCCCAATAAATTGTTTCTTATTGGTCTGATGGTCGTCGGTAGCGGCTTGGGTATGTTGCTCTTGCTGGGAAAAAAGAAGGAAGAGCCCCTTTGGCGCATCAGTCACCAACGGGTGGATGGCCATTGGCATTGTTATGACCTGGTTTCTCCTGCCCTTACCGCCGGTTCCGGCGATATTTGCCAAATACGCTTAGCGCGAACTGCCGCCGTCCAACAGTTGCGCATCAAGCAATCCAAGGATGGTGTGTTGCGGTTAGATGTGCTCTCGCCGGAGCCGGCCGTATGCGTTAACGATAAACAGGTCTATTTGACTAGACAGTTGCAGCATGGCGATCGGATAACCATTGGGGGAGAAATCCTTATAACTGAGCAGCTGAAACATCTGCGGGTAGGCAGGGAAAAGAGGAGCGGGTAAAGAAATAGGAAGCACGGTTAATATAGGAAGGGGAGTCTTGGGATGGATTATCGCAGAACCAAGGTAGAGGCGTTAGTCGTGCGCAATAACCATCTACTAATGGTCAGGCACGTTTCCGAGGATGGCAAATCCGAATGGCAATTACCGGCGGCAGAACTGGAAGAAGGCGAGAACCCGGAAGACGGTGTAGAACGGGCTTTAGTTAGCCAAACTGGCCATGAAGGTTTCGTGCGGGGTTTTGTCCATAGGCAAAAACCGAAGGAAGGACCCTACAAAGTTATCCTAACCTATTTGGCCGAGCTCAGGCCGACTGTGGATTTTATGGGACTGGATCCCCGCGATCGGTATCCTGCCCCCAAATCGCTGCAGGTGGCTTGGCGCTCCCTGCGCAATCCGGAGCTGCGTCAAGCCTATCAACATTTGCTATCTAAGGCACGCTTGTAAGAAGTTTCACGAATACCTTTTATTTGAGTTGTACCAGCCACGGTTTTTGGTATACAGTAGTCTTAGACGGAGCCTTAGTATTGATTTAGGCCCGTCAAGAGACTTGGTAATAATCCGTACATAAAGGAGGAGTGTTTGGTGACTGAAAACAGTCTCGCATTTATCGAGCAAGCTATTGCCGAACTAAAAGAACAGAACCTTTATAACAACATTCGTACCATCGAGAGCCCCCAGGGCGCTTGGGTAACCATTGAGGGCCGCAAGGTATTGAATATGTGCTCCAACAACTACCTGGGCCTGGCCAACCATCCTGCCCTTCGGGAAGCTGCTAAGAAGGCTATCGATGAGTATGGTGTAGGCCCCGGTGCGGTACGTAGTATTGCCGGTACCATGAGCGTACATGAGATGTTGGATAAGGCCGTTGCCGAATTTAAGCGGGTGGAAGCGGCGCTAACCCTGCAGTCGGGCTTCATGGCCAACTTGGCCGTCATTCCTGCCCTCGTAGGTAGGGGCGATACCATTATCTCCGACGAACTTAACCATGCTTCCATCATCGATGGGGCGCGCCTAAGCCGGGCCAAGATCAAGGTTTTCCAGCACGCCGACATGGATCACTTGGAGGCATTGCTCAAAGAGGATAACGAAGGTAAAGTCCTGATTGTTACCGACGGCGTCTTCAGTATGGATGGCGATATCGCCCCCTTGCCCACCATCGTGGAATTGGCTAAGAAATATGGTGCCATCACCATGGTAGACGATGCCCACGGAGAAGGCGTACTCGGCGAGAGTGGGCGCGGTATTGTTGACCACTTTAACCTCCATGGTCAGGTGGATATTGAAGTTGGTACCTTCTCTAAAGCCATCGGTACCGTAGGTGGATTTGCGGCCGGTAGTGCCAAGCTGATCGAATACTTGAAACAGCGGGCTCGTCCTTTCCTATTCAGCTCGGCTCTAACCCCGCCCGATGTGATGGCCACCTTAGAGTCCATCAAGATACTTACCGAGAACAGCGAATTGGTAGACCGTCTGTGGGATAACGGCCGCTACTTCAAGGAAGAAATGAAGAAACGCGGCTTTGACGTGGGTGTAAGTGAAACGCCTATCACGCCAGTCATGCTAGGTGAAGCGGAAGTGGCCGCCGAAATGAGCAAGCGCCTCTTTGAGAACGGTGTGTTTGCCTCCAAAATTGGCTTCCCCACGGTGCCGAGAGGAAAAGCCCGCATCCGCGTCATGATCTCGGCTGCCCATGAAAAATCCGACCTGGACTTTGCTCTGGAGCAGTTCACTAAAGTTGGACGTGAAATGGGGATAATCAAGTAGTACCGATTGGTGAGTGAAAAAAAGAGCAATTGGCCACTGTCCAATTGCTCTTTTTTGGTCCTCGCCGACTAAGGGGGAACTGGAGTGAAAAAGCAAATCTATATCAGTAGTTTACAACAGGGGCAGGAAGTAGTTATTCCTTTGGCCCTTCATGATAAGCATCTGCACCAATTCACGAATAAGAATGGGCAGCCCGACCATGTATTGATGCTAACGGTGGGAGATAAGAGCGGCACCATGGCAGCCGTTATTTGGGATAAGGCGCAAGAATTACATAGCTCCCTGACTGTCGATCAAGTTTACCTCTTTCAAGGCAAGGTGGGCGAATATAGGGGCAAGCCCCAACTGGTCATCCACCGTGTTCAACCTTTAGCATTAACGGAAGTAGATCCGGGCGACTACGTGGCCAGTGGCGCCGTCGATCGGGAAGTGCTTTGTCTGCGGCTAGCTGCGGTGATTCAATCTATTCAAGAACCAAACCTGCAGGCGCTGCTGACAACCATATTCGATGAGCCCACCAGACGCCGGTTCATACTAGCTCCCGGTGGGCGAGAAGTGCATCATGCCTATGTGGGTGGTCTGCTGGAGCATACCCTAGAGGTGGTGGCCTATGCCAACACGATGCTGACCGAGCAGGGGAGCAATTTAAACCGGGATCTATTGCTAACCGGTTGTATTCTCCATGACATCGGTAAAGTGGAGGAATATAATTTGCAGAGCCTTACCTTCCAACTGACGGACGAGGGGCGCCTACTGGGTCACCCACAGATTGGGGCGCAAATGGTGGCACAAGCAGCCTCTAGTATTCCCGGCTTTCCTAACGAGCTGCGCCTGGAATTAGAACACATGCTGCTCTCCCATCATGGCCAGCCCGAATGGGGGGCGGTGCAACCGCCTAAAACTATTAATGCCATGGCTCTGCATTTGGCCGATTTAACCAGCAGCCGTTTGAGCCAGTTTGACCGCGTTATTGGCGAACATGATCCCAGCGGTGGTCGCTGGAGCAAATGGGATAAGTTCTTAGCCCGTAGTATCTGGGTGCCGGAAGAAACTGGACCTGATATATTGTGATTTTGTCTAGTTATTTGTAATATGACTGCGAAAGACTTAGAATGTAACTGTGTGTCTTTTAGAGAGGAGGATGCTCATGCCAGTAACCGCTGTCGTAGGCGCCCAATGGGGCGACGAAGGTAAGGGTAAGATTGTAGACTGGTTGGCAGAAAACGCCGATATGGTTATCCGGTTCCAGGGCGGTAACAATGCGGGGCATACCGTGGTAAACCAATTGGGCGAATTCCGCTTACACATTGTGCCCTGCGGTATTTTTAATCCGCAAACCACCTGCATCATAGGTACGGGAACCGTGGTGAATCCTCTGGTTCTGCTAGAGGAACTGCAGGAGCTGGAGAAAGCGGGCATTGACACTCAAAACCTGTTGATATCGGCTAGGGCTCATCTGTTGATGCCCTATCATGTATTGCTAGATAAATTAGAAGAGCAGGCACGGGGAGAAAAGTCCTTAGGTACCACGTTGCGCGGTATCGGCCCTTGTTATGTGGATAAGGTGCAGCGCAGCGGAATCCAAGTGGGTGATTTGTTAGATCCCGACTTTTTCCGGCAGAAGGTGTACAGTCAGGTACAAGAGAAAAACAAAGTTCTACAGACCTTTTATAACCATGAACCGCTGGATGCGGAGCAAATTGCCGAGCAGGTATTAGCTACCCGGGAACGTTTGTTACCCCATATTAAGGACGTATTGCCCATTATTCATAAGGCGCTGGCAGCCGATCAAAAGATTGTGCTGGAGGGACAGTTGGGGGCTCTTAAGGACCTGGACTGGGGAACTTACCCCTATGTGACCTCATCTAATCCGCTGGCCGGCGGCGCCGCTGTCGGGGCCGGTATTCCGCCCCACAAGATCAATGACGTGCTCGGCATCGTGAAGGCCTATTCCACATCCGTTGGCAAAGGCGCTATGCCCACCGAGTTGCATGATGAGATGGGTGAACGGATTCGCACCGTCGGTAGAGAATTTGGAGCTACCACCGGACGCCCCCGCCGTTGTGGTTGGTTTGATGCGGCGGCAGTGCGTTATGCCCACATGCTCAATGGTTTTACGCGACTTTGTCTCACCAAACTGGATGTGCTCGATTCCTTCGAGGAAATAAAGGTCTGTATCGGTTATGAGTTGGATGGTCAACGGATAGATACCTTCCCCGAACCCCATCGACAGGAAGATGTGAAGCCAATTTATGAGACTTTGCCCGGCTGGCAAGCCGATACCAGTAAGGCCCGCTCCTTTGCCGACCTACCCCTTAATGCCCAGCGTTACGTGCAGCGGATTGAAGCATTGGTTGGGGCTCCTATTCGCATCATTTCGGTTGGACCAGAACGCAGCCAAACTTTCTTAGTCTGACAGGAGGAGATTCGACATGAACATACGTGAGCAGACCCTCGAGTTGCACCGAGTTAACAGAGGTAAAGTAAAGATGGAGAGTAAGGTGCCGCTCCAGGGCCGAGATGACCTTACTTTAGCTTATACACCAGGAGTGGCTGAGCCCTGCAAGGAAATTCATCTCCAGCCGGAACAAGTCTATTAGTATACCAATAAAGGCAACTCGGTAGCCATCGTTACCGATGGCTCGGCCGTGTTAGGATTAGGCGATATTGGACCCCAGGCAGCCCTACCCGTTATGGAGGGTAAGGCGGTGTTGTTTAAAGCCTTTGCTGATATCGATGGCATTCCTATTTGCCTCGATAGCCAGGATGTGGACAGCATCGTTAAAACGGTTGAGATGCTTGCTCCCACCTTCGGTGGCATCAACCTAGAAGATATAGCTGCCCCCCGCTGCTTCGAAATTGAGCGCCGACTGCAAGAAAGCTTATCCATTCCGGTTATGCACGATGACCAACACGGTACGGCCATCGTTCTTCTGGCTGCTGTCAAGAATGCTCTTGAACTTACTGAGCGTCAGATGGACGAAACCCGGGTCGTTATTAACGGTGCCGGCTCGGCGGGGATAGCTATAGCCAAACTGCTGATGTCAGCCGGTTGTAAAGATATTATACTCTGCGACCGCCATGGTATTTTATTGCCGGAGGAGACGGCCGATCAGAACTGGGCTCAGACAGAAATCGCCCGGCAGACCAATCCTCGCCAGGTGCGAGGCACCTTGGCCGACGCCCTGAAGGGGGCCGATGTCTTCATCGGTGTTTCGGTGGGTGGCGTTCTGACGGAAGAAATGGTGGCCCAGATGAATGAACGTTCCATCGTTTTGGCCATGGCTAATCCTACCCCCGAAATTTGGCCGGAGGAAGCAGCCAAGGGCGGTGCCTACATCATCGGGACCGGCCGCAGTGACTTCCCCAATCAGATTAACAACGTTTTGGCCTTCCCTGGCGTATTCCGGGGCGCTTTAGATGCTAAGGCTACTGAGATTAACGAAGCTATGAAAGTGGCGGCGGCCGATGCCATCGCCGCTGTGGCCAAAGCCGACGGCTTAAGACCCGACTATATTATTCCTGATGCCTTTGATAAACGGGTTGTACCCCAGGTGGCTGCAGCTGTAGCCCAGGCCGCCCGCGAGCAAGGGGTTGTAAAGGAGTAAAACTGTAAAACCAATAAACATCTATATGCAACTAAAAAACCCCGCCCCCATGGGCGGGGTATATTAATTATGTAACTTTGTTAAGTCATACTCCCAGATGGTAACACCATCAACAATATCAGGGCCCCGGTGGTCTTTTACCCGCGCAAACTTATAACCAAGTTGTTGCACGGTGGACAGGTGGGGTGAGTCGGCAGCCAATAATACGGCCACCCGTGGCACCCTGTGATCATAGGCTTCCTTTTCCATAGCTTGCAGGATTAGCTTCACGGCACTTTCGTGGCCTACCGGGTTATAGGTTTTGTACTCCTCATCCTCCTCGTCAAAGACCACATCCAGCATGGTAGCCGTGGGCTGTTCAGCCAAAACCCGCAGGGTGTCGTTGTCGAGTGATACCTGTAGCGCTTCCTCAGTCATATCATAGGTATTCCAGTCGGTATGCCAAAACTTAAGGCCCCATTGCTTCGCCAGCTGCACCAGTTGGGGTAGCTCCTCCCGCCGCGGGCTGCGCATGGCGGGTGCCGCCACCGATTCCGTCGCCTTCTCTAAGCGCAACCACTCGGCAACCTTATAGAACCCGGCACCGGCCGTAAGACTGAGGGAAGCATGATTATCGATATCGATTAACAGGCGGGCCACCTGGCGGCCGGCTCCAGCCGCCTCTTCTAAGCAGGCCAGGGTGAGGGCCCTACCTACGCCCCGGCGTCTTTGGTAGGGAGCCACTCTTAGAGCCTGCATCCAAGCCACCCGTTCACTTAAGAATTGCACGTTGGCCACCCCTAAGAGCTTCTCCCCCTCGTAGGCCGCTAAGAAGGCGACGCCTTCCAGGTCGTTCACCCAATCGTCAAAACAATAGGGGATATAATCATCGTCACTTATTGCTTCGACTAAAGCTAGTACGGCTGCTTTATCGCCCGCTTGTACACGTCTGATTTCCATGAGGTGCCTCCTTTGCCTAACTATCTCCTAATATACTGAAGCAGGTCTTGACTGTAAACTGGCTAATATTCTGGTTAAAGGCAAGGTATACTCGTCATGTAAGTATGCAGGAACTATCCGCGGGGAGGGAAATGCATGGAACTGATACAAAGTCTCTTGACCTATATAAAAGGAAAGGGCGAGGTTTGGGTAGTGGGTGGCGCTGTGCGCGATCACCTACTCGGGCTTGAGCCGAGGGAACTAGACCTAGTCACCAGCCTATCGCCGGCCCACCTGCCGCCCAGTCTGTGGCAGCCGGAAGGCCATGCCTTTTGGCTGGATGAAGGCCGAGGGATTTTACGCATCGCACAGCCCCAGGGCTTAACTATAGATATAGCTCCTCTGCAGGGCCAAGATATTGCCGCCGATTTGCGGCGGCGGGATTTCACCGTTAATGCCATGGCCATAAGGCTAGAAGACTGGCTGCAAAACCGGACGGCCCTTATCGATCCGCTGGGGGGACAAGCCGATTTGGCGGTCAAACACCTGCGCCTGGCTGCTCCCGATGCTTTGCTAGACGATCCGGTCCGCATTTTGCGCGGCATCCGGCGGGCCGTTACCAGGAGTTTACGCGTAGACAGCACTACTTTAAAGGCCATGCAAGAGATAGCTCCCCAGCTCCCTGCCGAGCCCGGCGAGCGTATAGCTGCCGAACTGAGCCATTGTTTCCTGCATCCACAGGCTGCCCTTGCCGATGCCCTTATGTTAGAAGCAGGAGTAATTAAAGAACTTTTTCCTGAAGTAGAGGCTATGGGGCAGGTTACCCAGAACAAATATCATCAGTTTACAGTCGACGAACATAGTCGCCGCGCCTTTGCCACCTTTGTGGATATCGTTCATCACAGTAGTTATTTAACGCCCCGCTCGCAGCCTTGGTTCGCCGACTATTGGCAGTCCCTGGCGACCCCGTTGCGGGTGGCAACCATGTTGGCTGCCTGGTTGCATGATATAGGTAAGCCACCCACCCGGGTAATTCGCCAAGGTCGGGTTACCTTTTATGAGCATGAGCGGGTGGGGGCCACAATGGCGGTAGCTATTGCTAAGCGCCTGCGGCTGAGCAAGGCCCAGCAAGAGTTAATTAAATGTTTCGTGCGCTGGCATATGTACCCGATGCAGCTGTGGCGATCGGAAAAATTCGGTCCCAGGCATATCCATCGCTTCTATCGGCGTACCGGTGACGTAGGTCCTCTAATCGTAGTCTTTACCCTGGCCGATTACTTGGCCAAAGGAGATAACCTGGCTGCCACTGAACAGTTTGCTGCCCACCAGCAGATGGTGGAAAACTTCTTGCATGCTTTTTTCTGCCGCAAGGAAGAGCTGGTCGCTCCCCAGCCCCTGCTAAACGGCTAAGAGTTGATGTCACTGGCCCAGCGGGAGCCGGGACCGTGGTTGAGAAAAGCTAAACAGGCTCTCTTGGAGGCGCAGGTAGAAGGGCGCGTTAAGAGTAAAGCCGCTGCCGCCGAATGGTTACAAGCTTGGTTGCGTCAGGAGAACAAATGACCGTAATGCTCGATTATCTTGTCGGTGGCTTTTAACCCCATGCCGGTCAATTCCACAACGACCACCTCATCAGGAGCAATTAGTTTTTTATCTGCCAACTGTTTAATAGCCGCCGGAGCTGCGGCCGACGTTGGCTCCACATAAATCCCTCGTTGCCCCAGCTCAGATAACATGTCCCAAATTTCGGCATCGGTCACAGTGCAAACGGTGCCTTTCGATGCGCGCAAGGCCTGTAAGATATCTTTACCCTTAACCGGCTGGGCAATGGCAATTCCCTCAGCGGCCGTCGGTTGTTTCTCCACCGCCGGCACATCCGGCAAGTTTTGCGACCAGGCTTCATAAACAGGGGCGCAGTTGGAGGCTTGTACGGCGGCTAAGCGGGGCAATTTGTCTACGTAACCGGCTTCTACAAGATCACGCCAGCCGGCATATAGGCCTAAAATGAGGCTCCCACCACCCAGGGGGGCCACTATCCAATCGGGAGCAACCCAGTTCAGCTGTTCGGCTATTTCATAGGCCAGGCTCTTCAAGCCGTTCAAAAAGTAGGGGCTCCAGTTATGGCTGGCATAGAATTCGGTTTCTGCCGCCGCCAGGGCAGCCTGGGCCGTGTCTTCCCGGGTGCCCGGCACTTTAATTAGCTTGGCACCGTAGAGGGCTATTTGCGCCGCCTTGCCAGCGGAGGTGTAGGCGGGAATATATATATCGGCCCGAATACCGGCTCGGGCCGCGTAAGCAGCCACCGATGCCCCCGCATTGCCCGATGAATCCTCAATCAGGCGTTCTAGACCCCATTCCTTCAGCTTGCTCAGCATAACGGTGGTGCCCCGGTCTTTAAAGGAGCCGGTGGGGCAGAGGTGGTCCATTTTTAATAAGATCCTTTGCCCAAAGAGCTGATCAGTTATTAAGGGGGTATAGCCTTCGCCCAAGGTCACAATATTGGCCGGATCGTTGATGCCGAAGGCCTCAAAATAGCGCCAGAGGGTGGGACTGCGTCGGCCAAGTTCCTCCTTCGCAAACATACCGGTGGAGGAATGACGCAGGTAATGACCACAGTCACAACGCCACCGGGGAGTATCGCTGGCATAACTAGCATCACAGGCAGAACAGGTGAACATTGCTTCAACCTCCTTTTACCTAATTCTAGTCCTCAGCCGAAATTTGAGCAACCACAAGGATAGGCAGGATAAATGCGGACGGTTAGCCAAACTCTTAATTAGGGGATGGTTGGATGGAAGGAGGGGGTCCCCTTGCGACTGACTAAGATTGTGGCCACCATTGGCCCCGCCAGTGATGAACCCGAATTGTTACAACAACTGATCCGGGCGGGAGTAGATGTGGCTCGGCTAAATTTCTCCCATGGTAGCCATGAGGAGCAGCAGGCCCGTTTTGCTCGCATCAGGGCAGCTGCTGAAGCCACCGACAAGTTTGTGCCCATAATTCTTGATACAAAAGGGCCAGAAGTGCGCCTAGGCAAGTTTGTAGAAGGAGTGGTGGAGCTACAGCCGGGGCAGAATTTTGTTTTATATGCCGCTGAACGCCCGGGAGATGCCCAGGGGGTTAGCGTCAGTTGGCCCCATTTAAGTGCCCATGTGGAAGTAGGCGACACGGTGCTTATTGATGATGGTCTGGTGGAGCTGGTGGTTAGGGCTAAACACGGGCCCGACTTGTATTGCCTAGTGGTGGTGGGGGGTGTGGTCCGTGAC
>JAAYGE010000173.1 GCA_012727835.1 Bacillota bacterium | reverse complement strand
CGAGTTTATAGGTCTCAACAATCTGCTTCGATACCACATACTCCACGGTAATGCCTCCTCCCGTTTTGCTTTCTATGTTTTATTTCTGGCACCGCCTCCTTATCCCTGCTGGACGAACAAAAAAAGGCTCTCTGGGCTACACGCCCGGAAAGCCTTTACCTTTAAACCTAGGCCAGTCGGCAGAGTATCACATTGTCAATGTCCATAGCGGCTGGGCTTTCTACATCATCCCTGGAATGGCCAAATTGTACACGGGCAGCCACTGTGCCTGGGGGCACCGGCTCGGTGATGCCGGTGTATACCAACCATTTAAAGGTGTCGATGCCGTTTGGCGGATGATCAGCCTGCATGACTAGGCTCAGCCCTAGCCCAATTTCGTTGCCGTTCCTATCCAGCCAGATAACCTGGGCCGTGCCGTTAACCAAATCGCTGCGGGCTCGCAAAGCGAAGCTGAGCAGGAAACAAGGGTGTGTTGCCGTAGCTAGACAAACAGGCTAGCAAGAGTTCATTATCAATTTATGACCCCTATTCAATACCCGGCCTGCCGCAACAATCGCTGTTTACGCCACAGGTAAAGAACCAATAACAATCCACAATAAATTGGCAGCGTGATCAACAAGATGGCTGCTAGGTCGCGCACTAAAGAATAGGTGCTGGTCTTAAAGCCTTTAATACACAAGTGCCCCAGCCAATAAGCCACCGGTAATAGAAGGAGCTTTTCTATTAGCCCTTTTAAGAGGTCGTGACCTCGACAAATCCACCTAAGGATCCCAAGCCCAGCTGCCATGATAGCTGCCAGCACTAAATAGTAGGCTAATGTTAGGCGCGGCAGTGTAATTACCCCACCACCGGGACAGTTTGCAGACATAAAGATATACATCACGAAAATAGGCCTGATAAATTTGCTCAAACTCGGTCACTTTCTCACCTCTCTCTCATCTATAAGACGTTTCTAACGCGGAAATCTTACAAGGATGGGAGAAAATCTGTAGGCTATGCCTATGGTATAATAATTCATCGGCCTATAGGGCCAAATGAAGTACGCAATAGACACTGGGGGAGTAGAGATGAAGAGTAAATTGCGGGGCGAACTAATGTTGCTGCTAGCAGCCCTTATTTGGGGGGCTTCCTTTGTGGCCCAAAGAACCGGCATGGAATATGTGGGGCCCTTTACCTTCAACGGCATCCGTTCTCTGTTAGGTTCGCTGGCTCTGGTACCAGTCATTCTGGTAATGAATAGACAACAGAAGCGAAGCAGCTCTGTGGACCCCACTCAGAATGAAGCAGAAAAAAGGAACCTGCTCATCGGAGGGGGCTTATGCGGATTAGTGTTGTTTGTCGCCAGCTCGTTACAGCAGTATGGCATGGTCTATACCACCGCCGGCAAGGCCGGTTTTATCACAGCCTTGTACATCGTGCTGGTGCCCTTGTGCGGACTTTTTCTGGGGAAAAAAATCCGTCCCCTCCTCTGGCTCTGCGTAGCCCTGGCAACGGTGGGCCTCTATTTACTCTCGGTACAAGAAGGGTTGGCCATTAATAAAGGTGACCTGCTGGTTTTGGCGTCGGCCTTCGGATTCACAGTTCATATCTTGGTCATTGACCATTTTTCGCCCAAGACCGATGGGGTGAAAATGTCTTGTTTACAGTTTCTTGTCTGTGGCCTTCTCTCCCTGCCCTTCATGCTCATATTCGAAACAATTGACTGGGCTAACATCGCCGCCTGCTGGCTCCCTATAGCCTATGCGGGTATTCTATCTTGCGGCGTGGCCTATACGCTGCAGATTATCGCTCAAAAGCGTACCGAACCGACCATCGCTTCGCTGCTCCTATCTTTAGAATCGGCCTTTGCTCTGTTGGCGGGTATGCTTATTTTGCAGGAACAGATTTCTTTACGAGAGGCCATCGGCTGTCTGATCATGTTCGCCGCCATCATGCTGGCCCAACTACCGGAAAAAAGGGGGCTACCAACTGCTGCTGAAGAGATTACCCCTAACCACAGTGCCAAAATTTAACCCGTGATACGCAGAGGGGCAGTAGATACGGCGCAGGACTTTAGTAGCGGCCATATCCACTGCCCTTTTTTGTTAGCCTTAATCGATGCGCGTCAACCGCTCAAAACGCCAAGCAGCAGCCCCCGTGGCGTTGTGCTCGCCTACCACCCCATAGGCCAGCCCATTGAAGGCGCGCATAGAATGGGTTGCCGGCAGCAGGCGGCCTAAATATTGCAAAACCGTAGGTAGCAGGTCAGCCGGAAACATGATGCCGCTCAACATCATCGAGGGCAGAAAGATCGCCTGCGAAAACATGGTCGCCATGGCCTGGCTCTTGGCTATTGCACCGATGAGCAGCCCTATGGCCACACTACAAAATAGAAAGGTAGTGAGAGTGGCTACATACCCGCCCATGTTTTGCGGTACCTCTGCTCCGTACAACCCGGGGGCCGAAAGGGATATGATAAGGGCTACAATCGATAGATGGATAAAAGCGCTGGCCCCCAAGCTTATGAGCAGGGCAATGGCCGGTATACCATTAGACTGATATGCTCGCAGGGCACCCGCTTCCCGCAACTTTACCAGCGCCGGTGGTAGCAGCCATATCATGGGTAGCTAAAATCACCGTGATACCCTCTGCTTGCAACTGGCGGATAGCCCCGTGCAGCTGGGCTCGCCCCTCCACGTCCACCCCGGCGGTAGGCTCATCCAGAACCACCAATTTAGGTGCTCCTATCAAGGCCAGGGCCAATTGCAGCCGTCGTTTCTGCCCGATAGACAGCTGACCGTACTGTTTATTTCTCAGCCCCTCCAGCCCGAATCGCTCGATCAGCTCCTCCCGTACCGGTACACCCTGCCAGGCGCCGGCCATGGCCAGCGCCTCTTTAATCAGCATTACCTCTGGCAAAGCAGAGCTTTGTAGTTGTACGCCCAGGGTTTTGCGCAGTTGGGCCCGGTCCCTTATGGGGTGCAAACCATCGACCGCAATTGTCCCAGAAGTGGGGACCCGCAAGCCCTCGATACATTCCAGCGTGGTCGTTTTGCCGGCGCCGTTGGGGCCTAGAATTCCAAACACTTCTCCCGGGTAAATTTCAAAAGACACGCCGTCCACAGCCTTCAGCTCTCCATAGCGTTTTGTCAGGTTGTTGACGGCCAAAATGGGACTCCTCATCCAGCCTCTCCCCCCCCTTCCAACAATCACCAACCT
>JAAYGE010000172.1 GCA_012727835.1 Bacillota bacterium | reverse complement strand
CCATAGTATGTTGGAATGTGGTTAAGCGGGGAGTGGTGGTTACCGCCCGGGTGGTAGAGATGTTCAACTATGGGGGCTTGGCCCTCATGTTGCTGTTAATGGTGCCCGTAATTCCCGTCGATTTGGATTTTGTGCGGCCGGTTTTTGAACAGGGGCCAGCCAGCATCATGCGAGGCATAGTTCCTGCCTTGTTCGCCTTTTCCGGCTTTGATGTCTACCTGATTGTTTTTCCCTATGTACGCTCTAAACGAAAATTCTGGATAGGGGCAGCCGCTGTGGGGATGGCAACGCTCTTTTACACGGTGACCACCTTTTTGATTATCGGCAACCTGGGACTGGAGTTTACTTTGCTATCCACCTGGCCTTTACAATCGTATTTAAATAGATTTTCCCTAGCCGTATTTGAGCGGGCTGACGTAGTCTTTCTAATCGCTTGGATCTTCCAAGTAATCAACGCTACTATCGTCGTAATGTTTGTGGCTGTCAGCTGTCTGCAAGGCACCTTCCCTCGGGTCCGGCCGTCTTTTATTCATTATCTGCTGCTAGCCTTGTCCTTAGCCGGGGTCGCCTATCCCATCTATTCCGTATTAGAAGCCCAGATTATAGGCACTTACAGTCTGGTAGCGATAGCTTTTCTAGGGGGGACTCCCTGGTTGTTATGGCTGCTAGCCCTATTACGGGGAAAGCGAGGGGGTGAAAGCGATGCGCAAAAGGATGCGGCTTAGTGCTATGTTGCTTTTGGTAAGTCTGCTGCTTACCGCCTGTTGGGATCAGCGTCCCATTGAGGACTTGGCCTTGATAGCCGGAATAGGGATCGATTTATATCCGGCCAACCCTAATCTGCTGAACTTCTCCTTTGTTTATCCTTTATATTTGGATGATAAACGGCAGGGACAGAAGGTAGAATTGATAGCGGCTAGCAATTTAGGTGAGGCCATTAACATGTTTGAGAAGCGAAATGCCTGGCAATTTGCTGGGGGAAAGGTGCGGGTAATGGCCTTTGGCGAAGATGCTGCCCGCAAAGGGTTAGCCGGGCTTATGGAATATATACAATTGCCCATGGTTGATGATAACGCTTTCGTAGTAGTCACGGACCAAGCCTATAAACTATGGGAGGTGCAGGTGCCGGAAACGGAACGGAATGCTTTTCATATCCAAAATATGTTGCGCAACGCTTTTAAGGAGGGGGAAACGCTACGCGTTACCGTGGGCAAGTTGATTACAGAAGCCACCGCCCTGGGAGTAGATGCGGTAGTGCCTCTCTTGACCCGACCCGATGAATGGCGGTTCAACATAGATGGGGCTGCTCTTTTCCGTGATCTGCAAATGGTGGATACCATCTCTCAGGATGAGTTACGTATGCTCATGGCGCTCCTGGGAGAAATTGCTGAGGTTTCCGTTGCTGCTATCGTGGGCGTGAGCGAGGAACTGGCTAAGCCGGTGGTTGAATTTGAGCTATTGGCACCTAAGGCGCGTATCAAGCCTAAGTTGGAGGACGGCCAGTTACAGGTGGGTATTGAATTTAGTTCCCGTTGTATATTGTGTGCTTATGATTCCAAGGCCGATTTAAACGAACCGGACGTGGTGCGCGCTATTGCTACCGATCTGGAGTCCTACCTGCTCATTGAGATGGGGCGGCTCTTAACAAAGCTACAGGAGTTGCGGGTTGACCCGTTAGGGGTGGGGAAACGTTTACGAGCTCAGAATCCGAAGCAATTTGATTCCAAGCAGTTCCGGGAGCAGTGGGCTCAGGCCCAAATTGAACTTAAGGTAGAGTTGCAAATTGTTCGCGTCGGCGCCTTGCACAAAAATGTAGTCCCGGGACGCCGCTAATTCTACCATGTCCTTCTCTTTAGCCCGCTCTTCGTTATAATAGGAGATATATCAGATTAGAGAAGGAGATAGATATGGACTTCCAGAATGTACTCAACCAGATTCTAGTGCTTTTCCTGATCCTGATTGTGGGGTATGTGGCCCGACGCCTGCGGGTGTTTGGAGAAGAGATGACCAAAGGTCTATCCAGTTTTTTGCTCAAAGTTGCTCTCCCCGCTTTGATTGTCGACTCTTTGCAGCAATCATTTACGCCCGAGTTATTGCGGGCCAGTGGGCAAGTTCTTGTTATTGCCTTCGTTGTTTACTTAGCCTCTGGATTGCTAGCCCTGCTAGTGGGTAAATTGCTTAAGGCTCCAGCCACCGACATAGGGGTTTACCGTTTTGCCCTTATGTTCTCCAATGTGGGTTTCATGGGCTATCCGGTAGTTAATGCGGTATTCGGCTCTGAGGCGGTGTTCTATGCGGCAATTTACAACCTGCCCTTTAATTTAATTGTCTTCACCGTCGGCATCCTGATTATCAGCCTGGGTGGACAAAGGGAAACCCAGAAGATAACACCGGCCATGTTTTTTAATCCGGCTACCGTATCCGTTGCTATCGGTTTTATGTTCTTCTTGTTTTCAGTAAAACTGCCCACACCTCTAGCTATCACCGTTGAACAGCTGGGCTCACTAACCACGCCCCTATCGATGATTTTGATCGGTGCCCTTTTAGCCAATAGTAACTTTAAAGAAATGCTGGGTAACTGGCGCATCTATGTGGTGAGCTCACTGCGGCTGTTAGTAATCCCGTTGACGATCTGGCTAGTATTACGCAATGTAACTACTGATCCTTTGCTTATAGGTGTCCCTACTATTATTGGCGCCATGCCAGTGGCTGCTAACTCGGCTATTTTAGCGCAAGAATATGGGGCCAACTCTTTTCTAGCATCACAAATGGTATTCGTAAGTACCCTGTTATCGGTGGTCACTATTCCACTCATAGCCTATTTTCTTGCGTAGACACGGACAATTCGTGGAAGCTTGCCGATGGGGGTAGAAAATATGGTGTAATCTAGGGAGGGGTAAATGTGAATAGGGTGAAAATATTTACCGATAGTGCCGCCGATTTGCCGCCGGTCATCTTGTCTCGCTATGACATTGGTGTGGTGCCGCTACTTATTTCCCACGGGGGAAAGGTATATACCGATGGACAGGATTGGACTCCAGCCCAATTTTACCAGTTCCTAGCGGAAACGGAGCAGCTACCTACTACCTCCCAACCTTCACCCCAAGACTTTATGGATGCTTTTACTCCTTACCTGGAACAAGGTATGTCTGT
>JAAYGE010000171.1 GCA_012727835.1 Bacillota bacterium | reverse complement strand
GATTTCTGGAGAAGAGCTAAAGAATATATATCTCAAAAAAAAGAATTAATATGGCTTGCTGAAAGTTTAGATCTTAATTTTTTGAATAGTTCCGTTATCTAAAATTGTACCAGCAAACACTGTCGAACCCTTTTCTTTGCTAACTGGAAAGGATTCACCTGTAATACTGGCTTCGTTGACACTGCCTTCACCGTACAGAACCGTACCATCGACGGGTATCTTAGCACCGGTCTTGACCAGTAAAATATCTCCTACATCTACTTCGTCCACGTCTACCTGTTCAAATTCCCCATCAGGCATTTGTTTTAGAGCGGTTTCTGGTGCCATCTCTGTTAATTCTTTAATGGCTGAGCGGGTTTTATTTAGTGTGCGTTGCTCTAAGAATGCGCCGAACAGAAATAGAAAGGTAACGATCGCCGACTCCTCGAAGTTCTGGATGATAAAGGCGCCAATAACAGCGATGGTAACCAGGACATCAATACTTACTACCTTCACTCGTAAGGCCTGATAGGCTTGAATAGCAATCGGAGCTACCCCGAGGAGGGAGGCAATGATCAACGACCAGGTAAAGATATTCGTGTTGTTCAGCGTCCACTTGCTTAAGAAACCAACGACGATTAGGATGCCGCTAATCAGAGCGATTTTGTTTTTATTCCTCAATATTTGGCGTTGAATCATGTCAACACTCCTTCGCCATGCCATATTTTTTTGGATAAGCATCGAGTTAGCAGTGGTATGCCCGGTCTAGTTCGCTAAGCATATTGTAAACGGCTGCATAGCTCTCGCATACGTCATCGGGAACCGTATAGCTGGCCGTGGCATCACGCAACTGGGAAAATTCTGCGCCCAACTGGGGTGTTTCTGCGCCGGCAGCTTCTATTTTGTCTTTAATTGCGTTAAATAATTTATGAACGGTATGGAATTCAGGGTGGCTACCTCCGTGTACCCTAGCCACAATTGGTACGTATTGCACCAATGTTGGGAGATGTTTCTTGCTTACCTCATGGAATGTGGTTTTGTCCCTCATTATTTCTCGCCCTCTTTCCCTAAGTTTCTTTCCGAGTCTATTATCTCACGCTTTAAATGGAAAGGATTTGACCTACATCAAAATTAGAGATTAACTCGAGCCTAAAGGGCCTAGCTCTGCCATATGATTGTGCTAGCCAGGCGCCTATGATATAATACTGACGCAAACTGTTGGTGCGAAAGGTGGATTAATAGATGAAACATATCAAAACGATTTATGCTGGTAGCAGACCGCAAGTTACAGTTAAGATGGGTTGCAAAGAGTGCCAGACATCCTGCCAGTCGGCCTGCAAGACATCTTGTACAGTAGGTAACCAGGTTTGCGAAAACACCACTCGCTAGAATTTTACTACCATCATTGACCCTAGCTACTAGGGTCAATGTTTTTTGTTAGGAGGCCGAGCATGCATAAGTTTATCGTCAATGGGCGCCAATTCCTATTTGATGAAAACACAAACAGCCTGCATGAGATAGACCGATTGGTCTGGGATCTGGTGGAGCTAGAAACCTTTGATGAAGATGAGGCCTTAGAGCGTTTAGGGCACTGCTACCCGGAGGCTGAGATTCGCATAGCTGTGGCGGAGTTGAAGGAGTTGGCGGAGGCGGGTCTAATCAATACCGATCCGACACCGCGGCCCCAAATACCAATTACCGACCCACCCCTAGTTAAGGCTCTCTGCCTACATTTGGCTCACGACTGCAACCTGCGCTGTATTTATTGCTTTGCCGGCACCGGCCCCTTTGGCGGGTCGCGGGAGTTGATGTCGGCGGAAGTGGGGAGGGCGGCTCTCGATTTCTTGGTGCGCAGTTCGGGTTCGCGGCGTAACCTGGAGGTAGACTTCTTTGGCGGTGAGCCGTTGCTCAATTTTCCCGTGGTGCAAGAGTTAGTAGCCTATGGGCGCCAGTTAGAGCAAAAGCATGATAAGGTGTTTCGCTTCACGCTAACCTCCAATGCCACCTTGCTCTCGGATGAAGTACAGGAGTTTCTAATCCGGGAGCGGATCGCCGTCGTCCTGAGTATTGATGGGCGCCAGCGAATTAATGATCG
>JAAYGE010000170.1 GCA_012727835.1 Bacillota bacterium | reverse complement strand
GGCCACGGGCTATAGGCAGCCCTTAAACTTTTATCCACGCGTTCGCACCGTCAATAAGCACCTTCGTTATCTGGTTGGAGCGCAAGCGGCTATCCCTACTACATACGGTGACATAGGTATCCGTATGGCCCGACCAGACGCCCTCTTCATCCCAGCTCTCCCATAAGACGGCCTGTTCGGTACCGATTAGCCTCTGGGCATACTCTCGGGCCATGCGCCGGCCTAAGGCAATTAAAGCCCGGCTACGGCGGATCTTTTCCGCCTTCGGCACCTGCTGGGGCATTTCTGCCGCTGGAGTACCAGGGCGACGGGAATAACGGAAAACATGCAAACGACTAAATCCTATATGGGCAATGAAGTCATAGGTTTGCTGGAATTCGGCCGCTGTTTCACTAGGAAAACCAACGATTACATCGGTGGTGATCGCTATCTCGGGCACAAAGCTACGCACCATGTCGATTATGGCCCGATATTCGGCCGTATTGTAGCGTCGGTTCATCGCCTTTAATATGCGATCTTGACCAGCCTGCAAAGGAATGTGTAGGTGACGGCAGAAATTAGGATACTGCCGCATCAGTTGCATAAGGGGCTCGCCGATTTCATTAGGTTCAATAGAGCTAAGGCGCAAACGCTCCAAGCCGGGCACCTGCAAAACCTGTTCTATTAGCTGAACCAAATCCGGCTGGCCGGGTAAGTCGTGCCCATAGCTACCCACGTGAATACCGGTGATAACAACTTCCTTAAAACCATCCTCTACCAAAGCTCGCGCTTCTTCTACCACCTCAGGAATGGGACGACTCCTCTCTGGGCCGCGGGCATAAGGGATAATGCAGTAGGAGCAGAACTGCTGGCAACCGTCCTGAACCTTTAGTGTGGCTCGCGTACGACCTACCTGCTGACGGGTGCTGATTATTTGGAAGCTGGCCTCATCGGTCCAACGGGAAACAGCTATCAAGGGGGAGCTGGTTTCCCTAGCCCGCTCCACCAATTCCACTATTCGCGGTTTGTCCGCGCTTCCTACCAACAGATCCACACCTTCTGGTAATTGCTCCCTACCCTGGGCCACTTGCGGATAACAACCCACCATTACGATCATAGCCTGCCGATTTTGCTCCCGAGCTCGATGGGCTATTTGCCGTGATTTTTTCTCCGCTTGTACTGTAACAGCGCAAGAATTGATCACGTAAACATCGGCAGCAGCAGAAAAATCAACCACCTCGTAGCCGGCTTCCTGAAAAAGATGGGCCATAGCTGCCGTTTCGCCCTGATTTACTTTGCAACCTAATGTATGAAAAGCCACCGTAGGCACTATTTGCTGCCTCCTAAATCGCCTAGTTCGTATTGGATAATAGCCAAAAGGGCTAGTGGCGCTGTTTCTGTACGCAAGATACGTGGACCGAGACTAACACTTTGCCAGCCTTGGCTAAGCAGAAAATCAATTTCACCGCTAGCCAAGCCGCCTTCCGGGCCCACAAGAACACTTACCGACTGATAATTACTATTCTGCAACAGAGGCCGTAAGCCAGCCCGTTCTTCTTCCCAAGCCACAAGAGCTAACTGATGCTGGGGTATCTTAGGTAACTGCTGCAGTGAAATAGGTTGATTAACCTGGGGCACCATTTGGCGTTTACTCAGCTTTGCCGCTTCGAGAGCAATCCGCTGCCAACGTTGTACTTTTTTGGCTACCGAATTGGACTTAAGCTTAACGACCACCCGCTCGGTCAGTACGGGAGTAATACTGGTAACCCCCAGCTCGGTAGCCTTCTGAATAACTAAATCCAGCTTGTCGCCCTTAGGCAACCCCTGAAAAAGATGCAGGGCGAGGCCGGATTCGCTATTGGTATCTAACGGTTCCCCTACTTCTGCCTGCACGAGTCCGGGCTGCACCGTGGTCAGCTGGGCCAAATATACTCGCCCGGCCAGCACCACCTCAACCTGCTCCCCCGGCTTAAGGCGCAGCACCCGCGCAATATGAACCGCGTCATCCTCGTTAAAGGTCACACACCGGTGGGGCGGTATCCCTTCTAGATCTAGAAAAAAGCGTGCCATACTACTCCCTCTTGTGGCAAACTAGGGCATACCAATCGTTCTCGTGTTTTTGTTCAACTACTACAAAATCATGGGCAGCCAGCGCTGCCAGCACCGCATCTAATCGCTCGCCAATAATGCCGGAGGCTATAAAAAGGCCACCCGGTGCTAAGAAAGAGTCTATTTGGGGGATCAGTTGGATGATAATGCGGGCAATAATGTTAGCTACAATAATATCAGCTGGTGCCGACGCCGCTTGCAATAGATCACTTTGAGCTACTCTTACCTTGTCGGCTACTTCATTTATGGATACATTTTCGCGAGCTACTTTTACGGCTACCGGATCGTAATCGAGGGCTTCCACCTGACTGGCACCTAAACGAGCCGCAGCAATGGATAAGATGCCGGATCCGCAACCCACATCGATTACCCGCTCGCCCCCCTTGATCTCCCGCTCCAGGATCTCTAAACACATGGTGGTGGTGGCATGGCTGCCCGTACCAAAGGCCATAGCCGGGTGCAACTCGATTACCAAACGGTCGGTCGGCGCTATCTCTTCCCAGCTGGGCTTTATCAACAGTTTTTCGCCCACCGGAATCGGCTTATAGTAGTCCTTCCAAGCATTGGCCCAATCTTCTTCTTGCACTTCCGACAGCGTTACCTCTGCCCGCCCCGGATCTAGGTCATAATCGGCCAGGGCCGCCACCAGTTGCCTGATGGATTCAACTTTACTAGCCAGTTCCTCATCCACTGGCAGATAAGCAATAAGTCGCACTTCCTCCAGCGGAAACTCCGTTTCCGGCAACGGGGTATAATCTTCCACATCCGCAGCAAGGGCTACCGGATAGCTATCTTCAATAACCAATCCGTTTACCCCCTGCTGATAAAGTATATCAGCAGCTGCCTCTTTAGCTTCCTGTGAGGTCGTAACCGTAATCTCCATCCATTTCACTGGCCGCGCCCCCCTGCTTTTAGTTTTTGCCGAACAGCTTACCTAAGATTCCCTTGTTCTCCGTATTAACAGTATCCCCCATTGTCTCCGCTAAAGCAATTAACAGCTCTCGTTGTTTCTGCGTTAACCGTTTAGGGGTTTCTACAATAACACGCACTAGTAAGTCGCCCCGCTGGGTAGTTGAACCGAGACGAGGCACGCCATGGCCGCGTATACGTAATATAGTGCCACTTTGGGTCCCCTCGGGAATAGTGAGAGTTACATGCTTATTATCTAACGTCTTGACGCGGATTTCACCACCGAGGGCGGCCTGAGGGAAACTAATCTTCGCTTCCCTTATCAAGTTGAGGCCATCCCGCTTGAACTCCCGATGGGGTCTTACGCGTATATAAACAAATAGATCTCCCGGCGGGCCACCTCGCAAACCGCCCTCACCTTCACCGCTGAGACGCAAACGGGTACCATCATTTACTCCCGCGGGCACTTTGACCGTTACCCGCCGCTGGCGCCTTATCATTCCTTGTCCACGGCAGGTGGGACAAGGGGTCTCCACATAGGTGCCGAGACCACCACAGCGGTCACAAGTCCGACTGGTCATGATACGACCGAAGGGCGTACTCTGGGCAAATTGCACCTGCCCAGTACCATTACATTGGGGACAGGTGGTGGGGTGGGTGCCTGGCGCCGCCCCTGAACCGTTACAAGTATCGCAGGTTTCTGTACGCGGCAGCTCCAACTGTACCTCTTTGCCAAAGACCGCGTCTTCGAAATCAATTTCCAACTCGTAGCTTAAATCGGCCCCGCGTTCCGGGCCGCGGGGACGGCGTGTTCTGCCTCCAAAGCCACCGCCGAACATCATTTCAAAGATATCGTCTAGTCCACCAAAACCAGAGAAATCGAAGCCAGCACCACCGGCCCCCTGCTCAAAGGCACTATGCCCCATGCGGTCGTATTGAGCCCGTTTTTCCGGATCGCTCAACACCTGGTAGGCCTCGGTAGCCTCTTTAAACTTTTCTGCCGCATTAGGATTATCTCTATTGGCGTCGGGGTGGTATTTGCGGGCTAGGGCCCGATAGGCTTTCTTTATCTCACTCTCGCTGGCATCTCTGCTAACGCCTAGCACCTCATAATAGTCGCGCTTAGCCATACAAAACCTCCCTAACAGCAAGTGGGGGTTAGCCAGCTAACCCCCATTGCCTGCTACAGTCTAGTCTCTAATTCTTGGGTGTCTCGTCGTCATCGACCTTATACTCGGCGTCTACCGTTTCACCCGTGGTATTGCTATCGGTCTGTTGGGCGCCCTGCTGCGCCTGGGCGGCTTGGCTGTAGAGCATAGTCGATAACTCATTGACATGCTTGGTCAGCTCTTCGTTGGCGGCTTTGATGGCCTCCGCATCATCGGATTTCATGACCTCTTTCACCTTATCCATGGCCTCGTTGATGACGCTGGCTTTATCAGAGGGCACCTTATCGCCCACATCCTTAAGCAGTTTCTCCGTGGAATAGATGAGATGTTCGCCCGCATTACGTAATTCCACCAGCTCTTTGAGTCTAGCATCCTCAGCCGCATATTTTTCGGCTTCTTGGACCATACGCTCAATTTCGTCCTTGGATAGACCGGTGGAGGAGGTGATAGTTATCTGCTGTGACTTGCCGGTAGCCAAGTCCTTAGCGCTTACATTTACTATCCCATTCACGTCGATATCGAACTTGACCTCTATCTGAGGAATACCCCGCGGTGCCGGCGGTATACCATCCAGTGTGAAACGCCCAAGGGTCACATTCTGGCTGGCCATTGGGCGTTCACCCTGCAATACATGAATCTCCACCGAAGTCTGATTATCGGCGGCTGTGGAGAAAATCTGGCTTTTCTCGGTCGGTATAGTCGTATTGCGCTCTATAAGCTTAGTGAAGACCCCGCCCAGCGTCTCAATGCCCAGGGACAAGGGGGTCACATCGAGGAGGACGACGCCCTTCACGTCGCCAGCGATCATACCGGCTTGCAAGGCAGCACCCATAGCCACTACTTCATCGGGATTGACGCCCTTATGGGGCTCCTTACCGATCAAATTTTTCACCGCTTCTTGAATGGCTGGAATACGGGTCGAGCCACCGACCAAGATCACACGGTCGATGTCCGACGGTTTCAATTTGGCATCAGCCAGGGCCTGGCGGGTTGGCCCCATGGTTTGTTCCACCAAGTCACGGGTTAATTCCTCAAATTTGGCCCGTGAAATGGTGATGTCCAGATGCTTCGGGCCATTTTGATCAGCAGTAATAAAGGGCAAATTGATGTTGGTAGTTAATAACCCCGAGAGCTCAATTTTGGCCTTTTCCGCAGCTTCCTTCACCCGCTGCATAGCCATGTTGTCTTTACTCAGATCAATACCCTGTTCTTTCTTAAATTCTTGTACTAAGTAATCGACAATACGCTGGTCGAAGTCGTCGCCACCCAGCTTATTATTACCGGCGGTGGCCAAAACTTCAAAGACGCCTTCCCCCAGCTCTAAGATGGACACGTCAAAGGTTCCGCCACCTAAGTCAAATACTAGGATTGTCTGATCTTGGGCTTTATCCACACCATAGGCCAAGGCGGCTGCGGTGGGTTCGTTGATAATACGCAATACTTCTAGACCGGCAATTTCACCCGCATCCTTGGTAGCTTGACGCTGGCTATCGGTAAAATAGGCCGGCACGGTGATTACGGCTTTAGTAACTGGAGCTCCCAGATAATTCTCCGCCTCCTGCTTTAATTTACGCAGAATAAAGGCCGAGATTTCCTGAGGTGTATAGGACTTATCACCGATCTTGGCCTTATAGTTAGTTCCCATATGACGCTTGATGGAAAGCACCGTACCCTCCGGATTGCTTACAGCCTGGCGCTTGGCCACGCTCCCGACCAGCAATTCACCATTCTTAGCAAAAGCAACAACCGAAGGAGTAGTGCGGGACCCTTCCGCGTTAGGTATAACGGTAGGCTCGCCACCTTCTAGGACCGCAACTACAGAGTTCGTTGTTCCTAGGTCAATTCCAACCACTCTCGACAATTTCGTTTACCTCCTCTAACACTCATCAAAGTATATGCTACTAATTGCGAGTAGCTACTTTCACCATACTGGGACGCAACAAGCGACCCTGGAAAAGATAGCCGGGCTGCAATTCCTGCAAGATAGTACCCTCTGCTACCTCTTCGCCACAAGCTTCTCGCATGACAGCTTCATGAACATTCGGATCAAAAGGCTGCTCGCAATCAATTCGCTCCAACCCCTGCTGGCTAAGCACCTCCAGCAATTGCTTGTGCACTAGCTGCACACCTTCTGCCCATCCGGTATCGGCTTCCGAAGGTAAATTGGCCAGGGCCCGTTCAAAGTTATCAAGTACCGGCAATAGGCTGCTGACCAGTGCCGCTTGCGCAATGGTCGCCTGCTCCGCCCGCTCACGGGCTGTGCGCTTGCGATAGTTATCAAATTCGGCATGCAAGCGCAATAGCCGGTCTTCCAACTCTTTTTCTACGCTGGAGCGAGAATCCTCAGCCTCTTCTGTATCACAGGAGCCGACCTCGGCCCTTGCTTCCTGCTCTTCCTCGTTTATTTCCTTATGTTCTTCCTCTTCCGTACCTGTTGGAGATAGATGTTCTTTATTCACTCCGCCACCTCACTAATAATCTATAATCCTAATCGGCTTCGCTTCCGCCGTCGTATTGGCCTCCAGCTTTTCGGCCTGGCGATAGCTGCATATAGGCAACTTGACGCCAAGTGGATCATTGGGCGGCTGCGGCGCTCAAAAGATGCGAGTGCAGCCTGCAAGGCCCACCCGCAACCCTTCATCTATTCGTGCCACCGGCCCTCTCACACCATCTGCTCTAGACCTTCCGGCCAGAATGGTGGTAGTCGTTGTACCGAAGCCAATTTCCTGTTGCGCCTGGGCTGTATTGATCAGCACCAGGCAGCAGGATGATTAACTTCCATTTTATCTACAATCGGGACACCTTAGTGTAATACGTCGCCAAATCGGTCCACCAGCATAGTGTCTAGCCCCTTAGGGCCAACGTAACTTCGTAGCAACAGTGATGGCTTGCACAGCAGCCCCATTGGTTCAGCAACTACGACTTCTCCACTTACTTGCTGGCTGGATGTGCCATATACTCCCTATCGTGCGGTCTGAAGGTCTTACTACATACCATACAGCTGATTGAGAGTGTCGCACACCCCTTGCACCAGTGCCAATACGCGCTCATAATTCATACGTGTAGGTCCGAGCAAGGCAAAATGCCCCACCAGTCCACCACCTAGCTGGTACTCAGCAGTAATCAAACTGCAATCGTGCATAGCGCTTAAGGGGTTTTCTGTTCCGATAGAAACGGACACCCCTTTACCAGCCACTTGCGCTATCGCTTCCCAAACAAGAGTGTCCTCCTCCAGCAACTCTAAGATGGTTCGTACCTTTTGCAAATCATGAAATTCGGGCTGGTTTAAAATATTTGTGGTGCCACCTAAGTACACTTTACCGGCTTCCGGCTGTTTGAGACCACCTAATAGCTCATTCACAATCGCCTCAAACAGATCAATACTTATGCGCATATCATGCTGTAATTCGGCCAGACTCGTTGCTTTAATCTGCTCCAAGGTAAGACCGGCTAAGCGCTGGTTCAACCATTGTTGCAGATAAGCCAGACTTTCTACCTCAACAGCCACCGGTATCTCTACCATCCGGTTCAGTACCAAACCTCCGTCGGTCACTCCTACCAGATAGATTTGCCGACTGCTTACAGGCACCAGTTGTACTTGGCGTAATCGGGCTTGCACCTGGGAAGGCCCGAGCACGATAGCCGTATAATTGGACAGGGCGGACAGCAATTTTGCCAGCTGCTGCACAATTTCTTCGGCGCTACTCATCCGCAAAGATAGAACCCGTTTCATCAATTCAATCTCTTGCTGGGTCAGACTAGGAACTCGCAGCAGAAAATCGACATAAAAACGGTATCCGCGGTCGGAAGGAATGCGGCCGGCCGAGGTATAAGGCTGCTCTAAATAGCCCATTTCCTCTAGATCGCTCATCTCATTGCGGATGGTAGCCGGGCTAACACCCAGCTCGTAACGGCGGGAGATAGTCCGCGATCCGACCGGCTCTGCCGTTTGGATATAGTCGTGGACGATGGCATACAGAACCTGACGCTTACGCTTATCTAATCCCATTCGTCCTCACCCCCAGCAATGCCTCAGGCATCGCAATTAATAGAATAGTAGGCTTCCCTGCTAACAACGCTACTGGGAGTTGCGGGGCAATATATTAATAACGCGTAGCGTTGATTGCCCAGCACCCATCAACTACACCTCTATTGTTAGCACTCTCCTTTAGAGAGTGCTAATATACTAACTCTAAGATAGCACCCGCGCTTTTAAGTTGTCAAGTATTGGAGTCACGCAAAAAGTAGGTGAAGACCGCATTGGCCAGCGGCCGCATGTGCCACGGCAGCCGATACCCCTCTTGGGTGCGCTCCAGCCACCCCTTTCGCATTAACTCCCGTATTTCTGCACCAAAAATATCCTCCAAGGTACAACCAAAACGCCGAGCAAAAGCTTCTGCGTCAACCCCCGCATTCAGGCGCAAACTTAATATTACGGTTTCAGCCGCCGTACCCAGCTTATCCAAACGCTCACTGCTTCCCACCGGGCGCTCCCCTATAGCCACCAACCGTTCATAGGTCGCCAAACTAGACACATTGCACTGGCGGGCTCCTTGAAAGTAGGAACAGGCGGCTGGCCCCAGGCCAATATAGTCGCCATTTTGCCAGTAATTGAGGTTATGACGACACTCCCAGCCGGGTCGGGCGAAGTTGGAAATTTCGTATTGCTCTAGTCCCTGTTCGGGCAGATAGGTGCGGGCCCAGTCATACATATCAGCCGCTAAATCCTCATCGGGCAGTGGTAAGCGACCTGCAGCTATAGTTTGTCCCAGAGGGGTGGCGTCATATATCTCCAAGCAATATAGGGATAAATGGGGCAGCCCCTTGGCCACCAGCCTGCTCACATCTTGCTGCCAATCAAGCAGAGTCTGGCCAGGAAGGCCGTAAATCAAATCACAGCTTAGATTGGAAAAACCGGCAGCTAGAGCCCAATCGATGGCTTGCAAAGCTTGCTGGGGGGAATGGCG
>JAAYGE010000169.1 GCA_012727835.1 Bacillota bacterium | reverse complement strand
TTATAGCACAGTCAGAAGAGTTTTTGTGTGGAAGGTATTTCCCTTAGAAAAAAAATTAAGAGGCGATAATCGCCTCTTGCTTAATGCCAGCGCAGATATTTCCCCGCACACATCAAATATTCTATTCCCGACCACACGGTAAGCACTATGGCCACCCAAACGGCAATATCGGTAAAGGGAAAGCCAATTAAGGAAAAGGGATAATTATCTATTAATAGGCCTACAATAGCCACGATTTGCGACAAAGTCTTTAATTTGGCTATCCGGCTGGCCTGAATAACCACCCCTTCCGCCGCTGCCAAAGCCCTTAACCCGGTAACTGCCAATTCTCGGGAGATAATAATAATCGCAACCCAGGCGGGCAAAACCCCCGCTTCCACTAAAGAAACAAGGGCGGCCGTTATCAACAGCTTATCGGCCAACGGATCCAATAGCTTGCCCAGATTAGTTACTTCCTTACGCTTGCGGGCCAGATAGCCATCCAAGCCATCGGTACTGGCGGCAATAATAAAGATACCGGCAGCTATATAGGTGCCATACGGGATGTTCTCCAAAACAAAATACAAGAATAAAGGCACCAGCAAGATGCGCGCTATGGTGATTCTGTTAGCCAAACTCATGCCCGGGCCACCCCCACTAAATCATAGTCAAGAGCTTGTTCAATCTCAGCCAGGATAATTTGTCCTGGACGAGCTTGACTGTCACGAACGTATACTAGACCATCCACCTCCGGTGCATCTTTACGCCCCCTACCGATGACCCCCTGGCCATCGGGCCAATCCTCTTCCACTAAAACCTCGATAGTTTGTCCCACATAGCGCTCATTGCGAGCTAAAGAAATAGGTGCCTGAATTGACATGAGATAATCTCGTCTTTCCTGACTAATTGCTGGGGGAATTTGGTCCGGCATAGCAGCTGCCGCCGTACCTTCCTCGCGGGAATAGGTAAATACACCTACATGATCAAACTGTATTTCCCGCATAAATTCTGCCAAGAGCTCCACATCCTGCTCCGTCTCGCCCGGGAAACCAACGATAAAAGTAGTACGCAACGTAATCTGTGGCATTGCCTCCCGTAAAGCATAGAGCAAGCGTCTGATTTGCTCTGGGTTATCCGGCCGCCGCATTGCTTTAAGAATACGGGGACTGATATGTTGTAATGGCAAGTCCACGTATTCCAAAAGCCGCGATTCATTAGCCATAAGCTCAATCAATTCGGGAGTAAAGTTGGTGGGATAAGCATACAGGAGGCGCAGCCAAGCCGGGCCCTCTATCTGCAGTATTTTCCGCAGCAATTCGGGTAAGGCATAACGGCCATAACGGTCCAGCCCATAACGAGTAACGTCCTGGGCAATAATGTTGATTTCCAGCACTCCTTCTCTCGCCAAGTTTTCTACTTCCCTGACGATGCTCTCCTGACTACGACTGCGGTAGTTCCCCCGAATGAGGGGAATAGCACAATAGGCACAACGGTGATCGCAACCTTCAGCTATTTTCAAATAGGCACTATAACGGGGAGTTACCCGAAGACGCCCAATGGAATTATCATAGTCGAAAGCCGGTTGGGAAATGGCGCAAACCCGGCGGCCGTCAAGGGCTTCCTCGATGACATGCACCAGCTTATCCAACTGGCCGGTCCCTAAGACCGCATCTACTTCTGGCATTTCCGCCAAAATCTCCTCACCATAACGCTGGCTTAAGCAGCCGGTTACTATTAGCAACCGACAGACGCCCTGCTCTTTCCAGACCGCCATTTCTAAAATAGTGTCAATCGACTCTTCCTTAGCAGCCTGGATAAAGCCACAGGTGTTAATTACCAGGATATGCGCTTCCTCCGGGTTATCGGTAAATTCATAGCCATGGGCTTTCAAATTGGCCAACATAATTTCTGTATCGACTGTATTCTTGGCACAGCCAAGGGTTATCATTCCAACTTTCAAGACAAGTCCCCCTAATGTTATTGCAACTAGAGAATAACACATTTTGCGGTTTACATATAGCCCCGCCTGCCGAAAAGACAAGTAGAAAGTGGCTCTAGCATGCCCAGCGGCAACCAGAGCCACCTCTATTCGCTATCCTACATTAAGGGCTTGGCTTGACTCTCACTCTGAGGTCGATTGCCCTTGATCCACCACCAATGATACCTTGATCAATGCCGTTGATCACCAAGCGCAAGGCCGATGGATTTCCCACCCTAACCACAACATCGTTCTCCGCCTCTACGGTGAGGGAAGAAATCTGACCGTCGGGCCTGAGGGTGGCCTGTTGTTGGGGGCCACCATCGGCACTAGCACCCACCCAACAAGCTCCTCCTTCCGCCTGCAATAAAACCTCCAGCGGACCCTGAGTGACATGGTAAATCGGATTGGCCTCTCCCGGATTCTGCAATTCCACCTTTACCGATGGCGGTTCCGGATCTGGGTCTGGGGCCGGTTCCTCCTGGTTATTACCATTATCCGGTGGTAATACATTCGGATCTTCAGCGATAGGCTGCCCCATCAGCCTATCCCAGTAGAAAATACCACCTACCACCACTGCCGCTAGTAAAAGTAGCCATACCAGGCGTGGCGTAGCCCTATTCCTTTTCTTCTTATGGGAACGGCTGGGTGTAGTTGATCGGGGCGTTGAGCCGACGGACTTCTGCACCTCTTCAGGTTCTGGAGCAGCTACCGGTTCCTTCACGGTAGTCGTTGCAGGCTGCTCCGGGGCTTCAGCAACCGGCTTGGCCTCTGTTTCTGGGGCATCTATCGCTTCACTGGCCGGCTGCACTTCCTGATGATACAATTCCATAGCTTCATGCGGATCAATGCCTAGCTCCTTCGCCATACTGCGAATAAAGCCCCTGAGATAGACCTCACCAGGTATCTCTGCATAGTCGCCCGCTTCAATGGCTTTTAGATATTTAACACGAATTTTTGTTCGAGCATGCAGTTCTTCTAGGGATATTCCCCGAGCCTCCCGCTGTTGTCGGAGGAACTCGCCCAGTTGACTCACCACGACACCTCCTAGCAAAATGATCGGCTAGTCACTCTTCTTCGACACGAAGTACTCTTGTTCCTACATAGATCGCGACCCTTTATTTGCATCTAATAGGGCCTTAACCAGTTCATGATTTTTGAATACAAGCCGCGGTTTACTACCTTCGTAGGGGCCAACAACACCAGCCGCTTCTAGTTGGTCGATCAGGCGAGCGGCCCGAGTGTAACCCACCCGCAAACGGCGTTGCAGGAGAGAAACCGATGCTTGTCCGGCTTCAACAACTATGCGACCGGCTTCATCAAACAATTCGTCCCGTTCTTCGCTGGTGGTGCTCTGGGCCACATCTTCTAAGCGGCACAGGTTTTCAACATATTGAGTCTCCATTTGGCTACCCACAAAATCCACTAGAGTCTCTATTTCCCGATTGGAGATGAAGGCGCCTTGAATGCGTACCGGTTTGCCCAAACCTACGGGGGCAAAGAGCATGTCCCCCTTGCCCAGCAGCTTCTCCGCCCCGCCCATATCTAAAATAACCCTGGAATCAACAGCTGAAGATACGGCAAAGGAAATGCGGGAGGGGATATTGGCTTTAATTAAACCAGTAATTACATCCGTAGAGGGCCGCTGAGTTCCTATCACTAGATGCATACCGGCCGCTCGGGCCATCTGGGCTAGGCGACAAATAGCATCTTCCACGTCGGCTCTAGCTACCATCATTAAGTCGGCCAACTCATCGATGATGATAACGATAAAAGGCAACTGATCTTTACCCGCACTGGCAGCCCATTCGTTATAACGGGTGATATCGCGCACGCCCGCCTTGGCAAAAATGCCATAGCGTTTTTCCATTTCACCGGTGGCCCACTTGAGGGCCGCGGCCGCCTTCTTAGGTTGGTTTACTACCGGTGCCAATAGATGCGGAATACCATTATAGCAAGCCAGTTCAACCACCTTAGGGTCAATCATTAAAAAACGGACTTCATGGGGCTTAGCCTTAAAAAGAATGCTGGCAATCATGCTGTTGATGCAAACACTCTTACCGGAGCCAGTAGCACCAGCGATGAGCAAATGGGGCATTTCCGCCAGATCGGCTACAATTGCCTCTCCTGTTATATCTTTACCTAAAGCTACAGTTAAAACAGAGCCGGCTTGTTTAAATTCTGGGGTATCTAAGACTTCTCGTAAACCTACCGCTGCTCTGTTTTGGTTAGGCACTTCTATACCAATTGCCGCCTTGCCAGGGATAGGCGCCTCAATTCGCACCTCCGAGCAGGCCAGGCTCAAGGCTATATCATCGGCCAAACTAGTCACCTTACTGATTTTCGTACCCGGTGCGGGCTGAATTTCATAACGAGTGACCGCCGGCCCCTTCGTTGCATGAACTACTCGGGCTCTTATACCAAAGTTAGCGAGCGTCTTTTCTAAAATCTGACTGTTTTCATAGATATCCCGATTTTGCTGCCCACTGCTACGAGGACGCTGGGGCCGCTTTAATAGTCTAAGCGGGGGCAATTCGTAATCATCGGTCGTTGTGGCTTTCCAGTCGGGCTCCGGCGCCGGAGTAGGCTGCCACTCCTCCAGTTCGGCGACCGGCGGGGCAGGTTCTGCTGGCGGCGGTTCGGGGACAGTATTCACTTCTAATGACACTGCCACCGGTATTTCTTCCCGGAAATCTTGAATAGTCAACTCTTGGTCGCCAGCTCCCATTTCTTCTACCCGCCCAACGTGGTCCTTAATCGAACTCCATCGGTTAGTTAAACCACTCAACCAACTCCAGAACCGTTGTAAAAGGCCGGCCAGTGAAATGCGAGTAATACCGATTAGACTGATGATGAGGGAAAAAGCTAATATAATCCAGGCTCCCACCGTTCCAAAGACCGACGCTAGGGTCCAAACTAGCGCATTGCCAACAAAACCACCGACGGTGCCGTTCACCCAAGCTTGTATTGGCAATAGCCCCTCCCGCAATTGTAGCCCCGCCAATATGGTTAAAAACAGCAAAAAACTACTTGGTATTTCCCACTTGGTGAAGCTCGGTTTTAGTTTTTTATCACTAAACAGTAGGCGCACCCCTAACCAAGCCAGTATGGGTACAAAAAGACTGCTACCCCCTGTACCTAGGACGGCAAGGAACAGACTGCGTAAGGCTAACCCGAAAAGCCCCATGCCCTGTGGGCCGCGCCAGAGAGAAAAGGCTAAGAGGCAGGCTAACGCCAATAGACCGATAGCCACCACCTCAAGCACCAAGGGAAAACTGTCCCGTCGCCTCCTTCTTCGTCTTTTAGCCATGCTACACACCCCATACACGCCACAAAACGAATAAACCTAATACCCATACATAGTAGGCGAACAATTGTAGTTTACCTTTCTGCAGCAGCTTTACTAGCACTTTTATAGCTAGGATTCCAGAAAGGGCTGCCACAATAAAACCTACTAGCAAAAGCCCTCCCTGCTCCCCACTAAAACTCAAGATGTCGTTGATTTTTAACAAGGTAGCCCCGGCTATAGTGGGAATAGAAATCAGAAAAGAAAACCGAGTTGCCGCATCCCGAGTCAACCCTCGGGATAGGGCTGAACTGATAGTCATGCCGGAACGGGATAATCCGGGCATAATAGCACATCCTTGGGCTATCCCCACTACCAGGGCATCCAAGAACGTCATTCGGTCTAACCCCCGGCGTCCCGGCCGCAAACGGGAGATGAAAAACAAAACGATACCCGTCAACAGCAAAGCTATTCCCACGGCTCCTACCGAATTAAAGAGACTTTCAAAAAACGGCTCTAACACAATCCCAAAAATTGCGGTAGGTATAACTCCTACCAGCAATAATCCTACTAACCGCCGATAGGTGCTCAATTCTGGAGACATGGGCCGTCGTCCTCTAGGAGAAAGCAAAAGGGAAAAGAAACCACGCAACAGACCAACAATGTCAGACCAAAATACAATGAAAACCGATACTAGAGTACCCAAATGCAGCACCAATTCCAGCACCACCCCTGGAGTAGCCACACCCAGGAGATCCTGAGCAATCACCAGGTGGCCCGAGCTGGATACAGGCAAGAATTCGGTAAAGCCCTGTAATATCCCTAAAAGAACTACTTCCCATAACTGCAACCTTAGCCCCTCCTTTGACACCTATCGCTTGCTTCTTAACCGATTATAACACAAGGCCCAAGGACGAGTCTGTCGAAAGAGCTGACAAACAAAACTTCGCCCCTGCGGAACGGCGCAAGGGCGAATCTCTTAATCAACTTTCTTTTCTTGAGCCGGAAAACGTATTATCGTACCCGGTTGGAAAGCGCTATCGAGAAATAGGGCCGGATCGCTACTCAGCAACCGCACTAACTTAAATTCTCCTGGCTGCGAGAGAGGTTCGGCCAAAACCTTCTGGCCCTGATAAATCAACTCTTGGGGCTTGGCTATTTTATCCTGATCCTGCCAGACAAATTCTGGCGGAACAATGGTATAGAGCATCCTACTGCCCCCTCTGGTTCACTAATTCCCTCAATTTAGCTAGAGCTTGCCCAATCCCACCTACCTCATTGATTAAGCCTTCCCTAACGGCTTCGGGCCCGGTGAGAATAGTGCCTATGTCCCGCGCCAACTCGCCGGTGCGGAACATAAGTTCACGAAAGCGCTCCGCACTAATTTGGGAATGGCTAGCTACAAAGCGCACTACCCGTTCCTGCATTTTATCCAAATACTCGTAGGTTTGCGGTACACCGATTACCAATCCCGTTAGTCGGATCGGGTGAATAGTCATAGTGGCAGTCTCGGCAATAAAACTATAGTCGGTAGCTACTGCTATCGGGCCACCAATAGAATGACCGCCACCCAGCACCAGTGAGACGGTGGGTTTAGTCATGCTAGCGATCATTTCGGCAATAGCTAACCCCGCTTCCACATCGCCTCCCACCGTATTTAGGATCAGCAGCAGTCCCTGGATTTTGGGGTTTTGCTCCAGAGCCACCAATTGGGGCAAAATATGTTCGTACTTAGTCGTTTTATTTTGCGGGGGCAATACCATATGGCCTTCAATTTGCCCGATGATGGTCATGCAATGCAATTCGCTTTCGGGTGGGGTAGGTACTTGTAATTGACCTGTTTCTTCCAAGCTGGTCAAAGGGGTGTCCTGTTCTTGCTCCTGTTGTTTGTTAACGGAAAACAATGGATCAACCGGGGGGATACCCGCCGGATTATGGTATTCGTGTTGCATGGCTCACTCTCCTCGGCAAAATACAGCGTAAATGATGCTGGTCTTGTCTAGTATTAACATTTCACTGACTGGCTATGACTTGTCCACCCTAGAATGTTGAAAAAGGGGCCGACACGGCCCCTCGATTAGACCATCTTACTCGGATAAGAGCCCAAAGTCGACTAAAGCTTGACGTATCAAGAATGATTCTTGCTCCGGACATGGTAATAGAGGCAGGCGTGGCTTACCCACGTTGATACCGATCATGTTCAGGGCTGCCTTTAGCGGCACCGGATTAGTGGTCACAAACATGGCTTTACATACGGGGAAAATTGCCGCATGGATCTGTTGAGCTTGCTTTATGTAGCCTCGTTTATAGGCTTGCACCATTTCTTTCAGCTGACGCCCTATTACATGGGAAGCCACACTTACTACCCCATGGCCGCCGACCGCCAGGATAGGTAAGGTCAGACTATCATCCCCACTGTAAATGACGAAATCGTCGGGAGCCGCAGCGGCAATCTCACTTACCTGATCCAGATTTCCACTGGCTTCTTTAATTCCAAAGATATTCTCGATTTCGGCCAAGCGAAGCACGGTGGCCGGTAACAGATTGCAGGCAGTTCGCCCTGGCACGTTATAAACTAAGATAGGCAAATCGCAAGCTGCTGCTACGGCTGAAAAGTGAGCATAAAGGGCGTCTTGTGGAGGTTTGTTATAATAGGGCACCACCAACATAAGACCATGGACTCCTAACTTCTGAGCCCGTTGGGACAGTTCAATGGTTTCTTGAGTATCATTAGTTCCCGTGCCGGCAATTACCTTCGCCCTATCCCCCACCTTATTAACTACATAGCCGTAAATCTGAATCTTCTCTGCCATTGACAAGGTGGCCGCCTCACCGGTGGAGCCGGTTACTACCAGGGTGTCGGTGCCAGTGGCCAGCAGGTGTTCCACCAGAGCATCTAATGCCGCCCAATCAATGTGACCATTATCATCAAACGGCGTTACCATAGCCGTTAGAATTTCGCCAAAATAGTCTTTATACATAACCAATCCCCTCTCCCCTCTGCCTGCTTAACCCAATTGAGTCAAGCGAAAATGATGATGCAAACTTCTTACAGCAGCACCTAACTGCTGTTCGTCGATGAGACAGGAAATCGTCATGTGGGAGTCACTGGTTTGTAAGATTTCCACATCCGCCTCCCGCAAAGCGCGACAAAGGGTAGCCATTATCCCCGGGATTCCTCTCATACCTATTCCAACTACAGACACCTTACAGCAGCCGGGACGAATGTCATAGGATGCCGCATTCTGTTGTAAGACATTCTCTACTGGCTCAATTTCAGCCGCATCGACAACAAACATCTTGGTCTTGGGACTAACATTGATTAGATCCACACTCACTCCTTGCTCGGCTAAACCGACAAAGAGACGGCAGTCGAAACGAGGATCCTTGCCATCGGGTTGCAGACTTACCTGGGCCAAACCGACTTTATGGGCCACACCTACTACCGGATAGGAACGCCTGGCTTCATAACTGGTGGCGGTAGTAATCAAGGTTCCTGGGTGTTCCCCCGTTAGGGAGCGAACTATCAACGGCAAGTTATTATGCATTGCCATTTCAACAGCTCGGGAATGTAATACTTTAGCACCTTCATAGGCCATCTGTAACATCTCTTGATAATCGACGGCTGGCAATACTTTCGCTTCCGGCACTAATTTGGGGTCGGCAGTCATAATTCCGTCTACGTCGGTATAGATCACCACCGCTTCTGCCCCCAGGGCCACACCCAGTGCAACTGCGCTAGTATCACTGCCTCCTCGACCCAGGGTTGTTATTTCACCGTCGGCACTCACTCCCTGAAAGCCGGTAACAATTACTACCCGTCCACTGGCCAATAGCTCTCTGACCCGCTTGGGATCCACATGGGTTATACGGGCATCTCCATGAAACGTATCCGTAAGAATGCCCGCCTGTCGCCCTGTTAACATGGCCGCCGGACAATGTTGCTGCAATTCTGCTAAAAACACGCCTGCTGAAATTATCTCGCCGCAAGACATCACTAAATCTAAATCCCGCTTTGCCAACTGCCCCGACCTGCTGATCAAATCCAATAAGGTGTCAGTGGCATAAGGGGCGCCTAGGCGCCCCATCGCGGAAACGACAACGACCACGTCATACCCCTGTGCTCGCGCCTCCAAAACGCGGTGAATGGCGATTTGACGACTCTCATGAGTGCTGACCGATGAACCGCCGAATTTCTGCACCAATACGGGCATGCCTGTTCCCTCCTCCACCTTGGCCATAGGTTCAAGTGCGCTGGATCAATAAGGGTTGCAGTTGTTTACCTGCTAAAGCATGTTCGGCGGCGGCTACCAACCGGGTGGGATCGGCAACTATAGAGGTTGGCTTCTGCTGGGGATCATCCTGACCGAAGGGAACAAAATAGAAATTGCGGGCAGCTAAGAGCACCCCTAAATTCTTGGCGTTGAGCCCTAGCCCATCGTTGGTAGAAATGGAAAGTAGTATCGGTCGTTCATTACGCAAATGGGCTTTAGCGGCCATAGTCACCGCCGTATCGGTGATGGCGTTGGCTAACTTGGCTAGGGTGTTACCGGTACACGGGGCGATGATCAATAGATCGAACAGCCGTTTAGGTCCGATAGGCTCAGCCTGATCGATGCTATGGATAATTTCATGACCAGTTATAGCTCGGATTTGTTCACGCCAGCAGTCGGCATTACCAAATCGACTGTCCAACTGAAAGGCTATCTCTGACATAATCGGATACACTTGGGCACCAATGGCAACCAGATCTTGTAATGGCCCCATTATATCTTCGAAGGTACAAAAGGAGCCGGTCAACGCAAAGCCGATGCGTTTGCCTGCTAACGTCATGCCTAGTAATCCCTCCCTTTAGAATGCTGCTGGATAATCCTAGGCAACAATTCACCTAGAATTCGTCCCGCGGTGCGCGGTGCCACTTTTCCCGGTAAGCTGGGAGCCAAAAGAGCTTTGCGACCTAACCTACGGGCCGCCGCATAGTCAACCCCACCTAGGCCCGATGCAATATCAATTATCACGACTTCCGGTTTAGTCAGTATTAACAATGCTCGCGGCAACACAAGCGCCGGGGCCGTATTAAAAATAAAGTCGACGGTACCGATAATCTCCGGTAAAGTAGAGAAATCCACAGCCTGATAGCCACAGACTTTTGCTCGTGCCAAATCTTCAGCAGCCCGTGCAGCTATTATCACCGTCGCCCCTAGTCCACTGAGATCTTTAGCAATTGTAGTACCGCAACGTCCAAATCCTAGAACCAAACTCGTGCTGCCATGAATAGTTATATCGGAGGCTTCCATAGCCATTTGAATGGCACCTTCTGCTGAGGGAATAGAGTTTAGAATGGCCAGTTCATTATTGCCAACTATCTCCACCAGATGCCAACCGTAAATAGCAGCTAACTCCTTAAGGTGGGCATTAGCTACTCCTGTAAGGACCAATAGGCCAGCTGGAGTTAAAGCACACATTTCAGATGTAAGCACCAATCCATTATCACTGTAAGGTGCCACTATACTGCCATCGCTTGCTACGCCCGACATAGGTAGAATTACCACATTGGCCCACATTAGGACCTCGGCCAGATCGACCAACTCACAGGGCACCAAATCTACCGCCTTATCAAAACCGGCAGCTTTAACGGCAGCACCCTCTTCTATAAGGGCTGGGATGTAAAAAAAGCTACGAGCATCGCCCCCAAGAACAGCAATGCGCTTACCAGCTAAAGCAGATCCCATTTCATCCCTCCCCCCTCGTGTTCCCTACAATATATGAGTGAGTATCTGGAGGTGTGAAAAGGGGCCATCGCAAAGCTCTTGCGACAGCCCCTTCTCCCGTTTTCTATTAAACACCACCCGGTATATCAAGGATGACTACATCTTCACCAATCCGTTTCACAGCCGACCAGGGAATCACCGTTTCCTCCCCCGGCCGAATTCCTAACCAGGATCGCCTTTCTATAATCAAAGAAAGCAACTGGCCCGACTCCGCATCAAAAGCTAAATCATAGTTTCCCGCCCATCCCAGCTTCTTACCGTCACGATAATTCACCAGTTCTTTGGCCAACAACTCGCTATAATACACGTAAAGCCCCTCCTACCTAATCAATTTCTAATAGATTAGATGCGTCCCACAACCATTCTAGACAAAAAAAACCGTACAGAACGTACGGTTAGGTCTATTTCTTTGGGGAATTTGGCTGGGCTTTTGATCGCATATAGGTGGCAATCAATATATCTAAACGGGAACTCAACGCGTATACCTGTTGGGAGCCCAAGAGTTCCGGGCTTTGTTGCAAAATCTCATCAAGTTCCCGCCGCAATGCTTCTATTTGTTGCAGTAACTCATTCTCGGATGGACGAGTCAGTTGGGGCACCCCCTTGGCTAATAGATGTTTTCAAGATAGCACAGGCCGTCCCGTTTAGCAACCCGAATTTACCAAGTAAAGTTCTCTAAAACCTGTGGCACTGTCTCCACCTGGCCAACGGCTGCCGTGGCCATCTTATCCCGCTTGTAAATCACATTGGCTAAATTAGCAATGTCGGCAATGGTAACGGCCTCTACTTTTCTGATTACATCTTCAACCTCTTGCACTCGGCTCAAGAGCAACAAACCGCGCCCCAATCGCCCCATGTGGTTAGCAGTACTTTCCATGCCCATAATAAGGGCTCCCTTTACCTGCTCTTTAGCCCTTCGCAGTTCATCCTCCGTAACCCCTTGCCGACAAACATCCACCAATTCCTGGGCGATTAAATCAAGGGCCAATGGCAAATTGTGAGGTGCCAAACCGAGATAGAAGGCCGTATAGCCGGTTTGCTGAAAGCTGGCCGTATATGTGTAGGCGTTATAGACTAGAGCATGCTCCTCCCGTAGCCGTTGAAAAAGACGAGAGCTCATTCCCGAGCCCATTATGTTATTAAGCAAGTTCCAAGCATAAACCTGTTCGTCCCCCAAGGCTAACCCGGAAAAGCCCAAGGTTAAATGTAATTGTTCGGTAGGCTTCTCCACTAGCAAACAGCGGGGAGCAGAAAAACAAGAATTTTCGACCGGGGCCAATTGGGGACCGGCGGCGGGCAAGTAGAGGCGGTCCGCCAACCAGGTTGCCAGGCGCTCATGCTCTAAACTGCCGGCAGCCGCAATAATTATGTTACCCGCCCGATAATGCTGCTGATAGAAGCTACGCAGGGCCCCCGCATCGATAGATGCTAATGAATTACGGGTACCTAAGATGGGACGCCCCAACGGATGATCAGGTAAGACGGCGACAGCTAACAGATCATGTACATACTCGTCGGGGGAATCCTCATACATTCTAATCTCTTCTAAGACCACATTGCGTTCTTTATCCACATCCGCCCCATCCAATCTTGGATGGCAGATCATATCACTGAGAACATCTACTGCCGTTTCCAAATGTTGGTCTACCACTTTGCAGTAAAAGCAGGTGTATTCCTTAGCCGTGTAGGCGTTTATTTCACCACCAATGTTATCAAAACTTTCGGAAATATCTCTAGCAGAACGTCTGTCGGTGCCTTTAAAAAGCATATGCTCAAGGAAATGGGAGGCCCCTAACAATTCGGCCTTCTCATAAGCCACTCCCGAACGTATCCAGAAGCCTAAAGAAACTGAACGCACGTGAGCTAGCTGTTTGCTTGCTAATATAATGCCTGGTATGATCTCTGAAATCTGCATCCCATTGCCTCCTGTCACCACTAAGCATGTACCATAGTGGTGTCAGTTTATCACATTTGTTGGTGGTTATTCTAGAGCTGGTCTAGGTATTTCCGCTTTCTCTGGATTCGGGGCCAACAACTGACTGATGGTTACGAGCTTATAGCCCTGCTCTTTCAAGCCTTTAATAATTTCAATCAAAGCCTGCGGCGTTTGTTCGGTAGGATGCATCAAAACAATACCCCCATTATGGGCGCGAGGAACGATCCGGCGCACAATGCGATCCACACCGGGGCGCATCCAATCGGCCGTATCTAGACTGCACAACACGGTCAAATAACCCAGTTCGCTGGCTACTTCTAGAACCTTCTGATCATAGTCATTGTAGGGCGGACTAAAAAACAATACTTTTTGCCCAGTAATTTCGGTAATCACCGCAGAGGTCCGTTCAATTTCCTGGGCAATAGCTTCCCTATCTAGTTGAGGCAAATGGGGGTCCGAGTAGGCGTGGTTACCAAACTCATGTCCCCCAGCTGCTATGGCCCTCACCAAATCGGGATATTTGGCTGCCCAACGCCCCACTAAAAAGAAGGTGGCCGGCACCTGCTCCTTTTCCAGTGTGGCTAACATACTAGGTAGATGTTCATTCCCCCAAGCCACATTGATCACCAAAGCCATTTCCCTTTTAGCCGGATTCCCTTGGAAAATAGGATACTTGCTATATTCCCACAAAGAAGTCGGGTAGATTGGCGCAAAAGCAGCCTGTACCGCTGCTCCCGGCAAGGCCACCAGTGCTTCCTCCAGGGTGCGCTCTATATCAAGAGTGCGACCACACAGGCCGGGAATCACTCCTTTAGTAACCGGGTCTATTACAGGCTCCACGGCGGGCATCGCCAACCGATCCGCCACCTGCTCCAAATGCTCCCTTAACTCACCGACTGTCCATCCGGCTATATCCAGACAACTATCGGGTGAGGTCACTAATACCACGTCGGCGGCCACCCGGGGCTCCCAATGGCTGTTGCATCGCCATAAAGATAGGCCGCCTAGTAAAGCACCGATGATAAGCAGTATTGATAACAGATATATCTTACGCATGCGACTACCCCCTTTCTCTTCCTGCTAGGAAGTTATGGGATAGCTATTTGTTATATGCATAAAAAGAGGCGTTGGTAACCAACGCACTCTCGCTTATTTCTGCTGTTCTCGCAGCGCTTCTTTACGGGAGAGATTGATGCGTCCGAGGCGATCAATTTCAGTGACTTTGACCGGAATGATATCGCCCAACTGGCAAATGTCTTCTGTACGAGCCACATGATTATCATCCAGTTGGGAAATGTGCACCAGCCCTTCCTTGCCGGGCAATACTTCCACAAAGGCGCCGTATTTTTCCACCCGGGTCACCCGCCCTTGATAGATGCGCCCGACTTCCACATCGGCGGTGAGTTCCTCAATCATCTGCTTAGCTCTTTCACCGGCCTCCGTATCGACGGCAGCTATAAAGATGCGACCATCATCCTCGATATCGATTTTTACTCCTGTCTCAGCGATAATCTTGTTAATTACTTTGCCGCCAGGTCCGATAACGTCCTTAATTTTGTCAACCGGAACAGTAAGGGTTAGCATGCGCGGAGCATAGGGCGAAAGCTCGGCTCGGGGTTCGGGCAAGACTGCCAACATTTTCTGCAAAATGAAGAGTCGTCCCTGTCGCGCCTGCTCCATAGCTCTTTGTAGAATCCCCGTATTCACACCGGAGATTTTTATGTCCATCTGTATAGCAGTGATACCCCGTTCGGTGCCTGCCACCTTGAAGTCCATATCCCCCAAGGCATCCTCAATACCCTGAATATCGGATAGGATGACTATGTTATCGCCTTCGCTGACCAGTCCCATGGCGATACCGGCAACGGGCCGTTTGATAGGAACTCCCGCATCCATCAAAGCCAAGGTGCTACCACAAACACTGGCCTGGGAAGAAGAACCATTCGATTCTAAGACCTCAGACACCACCCTAATCGCATAGGGGAACTCGTCCTCGCTGGGAATCATGGGTAACAGGGCTCTTTCAGCCAAAGCGCCGTGGCCTATATCTCGCCGACTTGGTCCCCGGATGGGTCTGGTCTCGCCTACGCAGTAGGGCGGGAAGTTATAGTGATGCATATAACGCTTGTTCTCGTCATCAGTTAGGTCATCTAGGATTTGTACCTCACTCATGGCTCCTAAGGTGACCGCACTGAGTACCTGCGTTTGACCGCGGGTAAACAGACCCGACCCGTGGACGCGCGGTAAGACTCCAACTTCACAGCTAACAGGGCGGATTTCATCGGCCCTTCGGCCATCGGGCCTTTCGTTATGATTAACAATCATGTCCCTGACAATCTGTTTCAGGGTCGCCTGAATCACTTCGTTAACTTCTTTTTCTCTCTCTGGGAAGATGTCTTGAAAGTGTTCCAAAATCTCGGCCTGGGCTAAAGCCATGTTTGCTTCCCGTTCCTGCTTATCCGCATTGCGCACCGCCTGCTCCAGCTTGTCCTTAGCAAAAGCTTCAACTGCCTGCTGCAGCTCGGGTTCGGGCACGTGGGCTTCGAAATCCATCTTTTCTTCACCGACGGCGGCTTGCATTTCTTCTTGTAAGGCCACCAGTCCTTTGATGGTTTCGTGTCCAAACAGGAGAGCTTTTATCATCTCTTCTTCTGGAACTTCGTTGGCTGAACCTTCAACCATCATGATGGCATCTTTAGTGCCAGCAACCACTAGGTACAAATCGCTTACATCGGTCTGAGCCTGCGTAGGATTAATGATCAATTGTCCATCAACCCGGCCGATGGCAACTCCAGCAATTGGGCCAGCAAAAGGAATCTTTGAAATCGTAAGAGCGGCGGACGCTCCTATCATGGCAGCAATTTCTGGACTGTTGTCTTGATCAACCGACAGAACGGTACAAACGACTTGTACATCATTACGAAAGCCTTGGGGAAATAGGGGCCGTAGCGGGCGGTCTATCAGGCGTGCAGCTAGAATGGCCTTTTCGCCTGGCCGCGTTTCTCGCTTAATAAAGCCGCCGGGAATCTTACCTACTGAATATAGTCGTTCTTCATAGTCAACCAGTAAAGGGAAAAAGTCAACTCCTTCCCGGGGCTGTTTGGAAACAGTGGCAGTAACCAGAACGTATGTATCGCCATACTTGACCAATACGGAACCATGCGCTTGCTTCGCCAGCCGACCTACTTCTAAAGTTAGCTCACGGCCTGCCAGTTGCATAGAAAAGCTATGCATAAATTCACCATCCTATTCTACTTACAGTTGTTTTTATTATTGCACAGTGACCAATCCACATACAAGCTAGCAGCGTAAAAAGAAAAAGCGGGGGAGTCCCGCTTTCTTCTTATCTGCGAATGCCTAGCTGCTCTATAAGGGTGCGGTAGCGTTCCACATCCTTTTGTCTTAGATAGTTGAGCAGCTTGCGTCGTCGCCCAATCATCATGTACAAGCCGCGACGAGAATGATGATCTTTATGGTGTTGCTGCAAATGGGCACTGAGGCTGTTAATGCGTTCAGTTAGCAACGCCACTTGAACTTCGGGAGACCCAGTGTCATGCTCATGGAGCTTGTACTTATTGATAATCTCAGTCTTATTCGTCACCCAAGCTCACCTCCTTCAAATAGTTGATCCCCATCAGCCAAGAAAAACGGTAAGGAGAAATCGTTAATCCTAGCTCATGGTTCTTATTTATCTGCCAATGACGGTAATGATTAACCGCCTTTGGGCAAAATCTTTGACAACTAAATCAAATCTGCGACCACTTTGCCCCCTAAAATTGCGAAAGCGAGTAGCCACGGTTATTTGACCGGGTAGACTGCTGGCAGCAGCCCGCAAATCGTGCATTGTGATCCCTGCTTGGCGGGGACTCCGCAAACGGCGCTTAGCATGACCACTAACAATGATTTGCATGGTTACTGCCTGGCCGTCAGTTGCTCAAGGCCATAATTTTGCTCTAGTAATAGCGTCAACATACTATCGACATAGGCGTCGCGCCTATAGCCTTTCGCGTTCTGGCGACGATAATAACGTTCCAGCTCGCGCCGCAACTGACGAAACGAACGAGTCTGTTCGAGATCATAGATTAAGCCTAAGAGTACCCATAACGGTAGTTCAGCCATCTCAACACTCCTCCTATTCTACCACGCCAGCTTCCCAGTCACAAGGGCTATTATTAATCCCTATGCGTCGAAGAATAGGAGCATGCAGCTTAGCCGATGGTTAGGATTCAAACAAGGCTCTTATCTGTTGCTCATCTCGAACCAGCTGTCTTTTCAAATCGACACCACTGGCAAATTGCTGCTCCCCCCTTAGATAC
>JAAYGE010000168.1 GCA_012727835.1 Bacillota bacterium | reverse complement strand
GGTAATATGTGTAGGGGCCGCCCGTTGGTCGGCCCGCCAATGTTTGCCATGGGTGGGCGCAGCACTGCGGCGCCCCTGCGAAACACGTAAGGTACGAGTTAATTACCGCAATGTGGTAATGTGTGTAGGGGCCGCCCGTTGGTCGGCCCGCCAATGTTTGCCATGGGTGGGTGCGGCACCGCGGCGCCCCTGCGAAACACGTAAGGTACGGGTTAATTACCGCAATGTGGTAATATGTGTAGGGGCCGCCCGTTGGTCGGCCCTTTAGGTGCCTCCCTAACTTGCAGGCATCGCCGTAAAGGAGGAGTCAAATGAACCAAGATTGGAACCAATACGTGGAATTTGTAGAACAGCTGTGTGAGCGGGAACCGATAGCCGGGGCCGCGGTAGCGGTAGCCCAGTATGGCAGCGTGATCTTTCAACGGGGGTTTGGTTACCGCCACGTGGAGAAAGAACTGCCGGTGACCCCCGACACCATCTTCGGCATTGCCTCGGTGAGCAAATCCTTCACCGCCATGGCTATCATGCAACTGGCCGACGCCGGCCTACTTTCCGTTGAGGACCCGGTCATCAAATATTTGCCCGAATTTAGGCTGCGGGGCGTGGAGGACATGGGGAGTATCAAGATCAAGCATCTGCTCTCCCACACCACCGGCTTGCCACCGATGCGCCGCTGCCAGGAGATTCCTAATTTCGGCGAGCATCTGGAGTTTTTAGCCAACGAAGAATATGAGATGTTGGGTGCCCCCGGTGAGTACCTGAGCTATTGCAACGATACCTTCCTGTTGCTGGGTGCCATCATAGAACGGCTCAGCGGCCGTATCTATCGCAAGTATATGACCACCCACCTGTTGGATGCTCTGGGCATGCACCGCTCCACCTACAGCATTGAGGAGTTAACCCGCTTTGACAATGTGACCGTCCCCTATATGTACGACAAGGCCAGCGGCCAGTTCAAAGAACAGGAGTGGCCCGCCCTGGGCAACTTCGAAGTGGGCGGTGGGGTTCGTTCTTGCGTGACCGATCTGCTGAAATATGGCCAGGTGTTCGTCAACGGCGGTAAGGTGGGGGATAGAACTATTGTCAGCCGCCAGGGATTAGCCCGTATGTTAGAGCCGGTTTATCAATATGGGCGCAAAACCTGGTATGGAGCAGCCCTGTCCATCACCCCTAACCATGGGGGCGTTACGTTGGTGGAGCATGGCGGTAGCCAGCCGGGAGTGGCCGCCAACTTTGGTTTTGTGCCCGAACGGGGTTTAGTGGTGGCAGTGCTTACCAACACCAGCGGTGCTTCCGCCAGTCTCTTATGGCTAGCAGCGGTTAATACGGCTCTAGGCCTGCCTTTAGATATGCCGCGCAGCGAAGAGCCCGAGTATGAAGCTACTGCTGTTGAGCGCCAGCGGATTTTAGGCACTTACACCTCCGCCGAGGGTGGCCATTTGCGGGTCTTTGAGCGGGAGGGAGAGCTATTTGTGGAAGTGGATGGTGAAGAGTTCCCTGCCCGCATGAGTGGCCCGGCAACGGCCGTTTACACCAACAAGATTCCGCGACCCCTAAAATTCTACATGCGGGGCAGCGGCCCCGCCTGGGCCGTGTTCAGCGGCCTGCGTATGTTGCGTCGTAAATAAGAAGAAAGCCGCCTCCCGAAGTGGGGGCGGCTTTTTGGTTGCTTGTTAGATGTAATCGAAGCGGGCGGTGAAGAAACGGAGTTGTTTCGGTTCGTAAACGAACTTGAGGCCGCGGATTTCTTCCTTCTTCTCGTACAGCCTAATGACCGCGTCGGCCACATAGTCCATATGTTTATAGGTGTACACCCGGCGAGGTATGGTCAGACGCACCGTTTCCAGTTTCGGCATGTGGTGTTCGCCGGTTTCCTTATTGCGGCCGGCGGAAACGATGCCCCGTTCCATGGAGCGGACGCCCGATTCTATGTAGAGGGCATTGGCCAAGGCTTGGGCTGGAAACTGAAGTTGCTCCAGATGGGGGCAGAAACGGCGGGCATCTAGGAAGACGGCGTGGCCGCCCACCGGTACAACGATGGGAATACCGGCTTCTAACAGTCGGTCACCCAGATAACGCACCTGCATCACCCGATGCTGTATGTATTCAAATTGCATCGATTCCTTGAGACCGATGGCCAAAGCTTCCATGTCTCGGCCAGCCATGCCACCATAGGAGGGCATACCTTCAAAGACGGTAACCAGCTCGGTAGCTTCGGTGTAAAGGTCTGCCTCATTCAGGCAGAGGAAACCGCCAATATTGACGATACCATCCTTCTTGCCGCTCATGGTGCAGCCGTCGGCATAGCTGAACATTTCGCGGGTGATTTCGGCGATGGTCTTATCGGCGTAACCTTCTTCCTGCTCTTTAATGAAATAGGCATTCTCAGCGAAACGGGTAGCATCGTAGAAGACTTTCACGCCATGCTTTCTACAAATCTCGCTAACCTGGCGCATGTTCTTCATAGAAACCGGTTGTCCACCGGCCAGATTAACGGTGATGGCCAGACAGACGTAGGCGATACTCTCAGCGCCCTTTTCCGCTATTACTCTTTCTAGCTTTTCCAGATCGATATCGCCCTTGAAGGGCTTGCTTATGGTGGCGTCATGGGCATCGTCATTAATAATATCTATGAAAAATGCCTCCATTGGCCTCTTGATGGTAGCGGGTGGTGGTGAAATACATGTTACCCAGCACATACTGGCCCGGCTTGATGGCTATGCGGGATAAGAGATTTTCTGCTCCCCGTCCTTGATGGGTGGGAACCACATACTTAAAGCCAAACAATTCTTTTACAGTGCTTTCCAGGTGTTTGAAGTTCTCGCTGCCCGCATAGGCTTCGTCGCCCAGCATGAGTCCGGCCCACTGTCGATCGCTCATGGCATTGGTGCCACTATCGGTGAGTAGGTCAATGTACACGTCCCGTGAGTTGAGTAAGAAAGTGTTATAGCCGGCTTCCTTGGCTAGTTTTTCCCTCTCCTCACGTCCAATCATTTTTACCGGTTCTACCATTTTGATACGAAAAGGTTCTGCAGGGTACTTGGAATAATCCATGTTCAAATCCTCCTTGTAATAACGTATTGCGAATGCGCCAGCAAGCGCATTACTTCCAAATTTCCATATATAAAACCCTGTTTTAGCTAGATTGTAATATGTACTAAATTCAGTTTAATTTAAACTGGAAAAGTGGTCAAGTTGAAAGAAAAACTCCTCAGGAGCGAATCCTGAGGAGCATTGACCTTTTTCATTTTTCCTGGTGCCCCCATTTTTGGCGGCGTAACCGTTCTTGACGGTTTAAGATGTGTTTGCGTAGCCGAATGCTCTGTGGGGTTACCTCGATGAGTTCATCGTTCTCAATGTATTCCAGAGCCCTTTCCAGCGTCATTTCTATCGGTGGTGACAGGCGCATAGCTTCTTCCGCACCGGCGGCTCGTAAGCTGGTCAGGTGTTTCTTTTTGGTCACGTTAATATCAATATCTTGCGGGCGTCCGGTTTCACCCACAATCAAACCCTCATAGACCTGCGTTCCCGGGGTTATGAAGAGGTTGCCCCGGTCTTGGGCGCCATACAGGCCGAAAACGGTGGCAACTCCCGCCTCATAGGCCACCAGAACGCCGTGGTTACGTTTGGGAATATCGCCCCGATAGGGCCCATAACCGTTGAAAATATGGTGCATTACACCGTAACCTTTAGTCTCAGTAAGAAATAGGGAACGAAATCCTAGCAAAGAACGGGCGGGAATATCATATTCCAGGCGCACCGTCCCCGACGGCGAGTGGGACATGTCCAGTAGCTTTCCCTGGCGGCTGCCCAGCAGTTCCATAATTGTTCCCAAAAACTCTTCCGGCACCTCCACCGTCAACAGCTCAAGGGGTTCTAGTAACTGCCCCTTCTCATCCTTTTTAAAGATAGGCCGCGGCCGCGAAACGGCGAATTCATAACCTTCTCGGCGCATGGTTTCGATCAGCACTGCCAAATGGAGTTCCCCTCGGCCCGACACATGCCAAATATCGGCGGTGGGCCCATCTTCTACGCGCATACTGATATTGGCGTAGGCTTCCCGCTGCAGGCGGTCGCGCAAGTGGCGGGTAGTCACAAATTTGCCTTCCTTCCCAGCTAGGGGGCTGTCGTTTACCATGAAGTCCATAGTCACCGTGGGTTCGTCCACCTTTACAAAGGGCAGAGCTACCCGGTGCTCCCGATCGGTTAAGGTGCAACCGATGTTAATATCATCAAGGCCCACAATAGCCACAATGTCGCCGGCCTGGGCACTAGCCTTCTCCGAGCGGCTCAGACCAACGAATTGGTAGAGCTTAGCCACCTTTCCATTATGCTCGTTTCCGTCGGGGTCGATCACCGTAACCGTTTGCCCCGCCGTTAAGCAGCCATTTTTGATACGACCGATGGCGATGCGACCCACATAATCATCCCAGTCGATGCTGGTTACCAACATTTGCAGCGGCGCCTGCGGGTCATCAGTGGGCGCAGGGATTTCGGAAATAATAGTATCAAAAAGAGGTGTGAGATCTTTATCTGGATCATCCAGATCCAATTTAGCGAAGCCGGACCGACCGGATGCATAGAGGACAGGAAATTCCAGCTGATCGTCATCGGCACCTAGTTCAATAAAGAGATCTAGGCATTTATCTACCACTTCGAGGGGACGAGCATCGGGCCGATCAATTTTGTTGATCACCACAATGGGTTTGAGCCTAAGGTCCAAAGCCTTTTTCAGCACATATTTGGTTTGGGCCAGAGGCCCTTCGGCCGCATCCACCAGGAGAAGCACGCCGTCGACGGTGCTCAAAGTGCGTTCTACTTCGCCCCCAAAATCGGCGTGCCCGGGGGTGTCCACAATATTAATCTTAGTGCCCTTGTAGAAAATGCCGGTAAACTTGGCCATGATGGTGATGCCCCGTTCCCGTTCTAAATCCAGGGAGTCCATAACCCTTTCTTGCACCTGTTCCTTCGCATGAAAGATACTGCTCTGCTTAAGCATGGCATCAACCAAAGTAGTCTTGCCGTGATCCACATGGGCAATGATGGCGATATTTCGAATCATACAGTTAGCTCCCTCCACCCAGTCTAAGAATGTATTATATCCTGTTATCTTGTTATCAATATAAAAAAATTGTTACCCAGCAGGAAATGCACTAGGCACCGAGAAGGTGTTGTTACTGGAAGACGCTGTGGCGTCACTTTTGTTACTAGGAGGAGCCGCTTTGATACAGGTACGCAACGCTACAACCAACGATATCTTAAGCATCCAGCAGGTTGCTCACGTTACCTGGCATCATGCTTACGAGCACTCAATGCGCCCTGATACTCGGGCCCAGGTCTTGGCCGAGTTTTATAGCGAAGAAAGCCTGGCGCGCAGTCTGGAGCGGAAAGGAGCCGTTTTCTTGGTGGCAGAAGAGCAAGACCGTATCATCGGCTTTCTTCAAGCACTGCCGCGGCCCCGGTCGGGCTATGAGATTACGCGCATCTATGTTTTGCCCCAGTGGCAGAGAAAAGGTGTAGGCAGTCAGTTATATGCCGCATTGGCTGAGCAACTACCCACCCAGCCCCTGTGGACCCTGGTTCAAAGGGATGACCAAGCTGCCATTGCCTTCTTTAAGAAGCATGGCTTTGGGCAACAACGGGAGCTGGAGTTGCCCGTGTTCGGCGAGACCCTACCCTTTGTGGAGTTAGCCAGACAATAAGAGATACACCTGAGAGCTTTCTTAACTACCCAGCCCTTTTGGGTAGTTTTTTGTTAACCTAAGAACAATAGAGAAGGGGAAGGGAGGTTATTACTTAATGAGTTTGCCAGAACCCTTTGTTACCAGGATGCAGCAATTGCTCGGCGATGAATACGACAGTTTCCTCGCGGCTTTACTGGCGGAGCGCAGCCGCGGGTTGCGGGTAAATACCTTGAAAGCTAAACCCGAGGTTATACAGGCCCAAGCCCCTTGGCAACTGACGCCCATTCCCTGGTGTCCTAGCGGCTTTTATTATGAAAACCAAGAGCAGCCGGGGAAGTATGCCTGGCATGCGGCGGGAGTCTATTATTTGCAAGATCCTAGTGCCATGGCCGTAGGGGAGGTGGCGGCCCCCCAGCCAGGGGAGCGGGTGCTCGATTTGTGTGCCGCCCCCGGAGGTAAAGCCACCCATTTATCGGCTCTCATGCAAGACCAGGGGCTGCTAGTTGCCAATGAGGTTAGTCCACCGCGGGTTAAAGCTTTAGTTGAGAACTTGGAGCGTTGGGGCAGCAAGAATGTGGTTATTACTTCTGTCCAGCCGGATCAACTGGCCCGCCGCTTTGAATCCTATTTTGACTGCATTGTGGTTGATGCACCCTGCTCCGGTGAAGGCATGTTTCGCAAAGATGAGTTGGTGCGCTTGCAATGGAGTGAAAACATGGTCCGCTCCTGCGCGGCTACGCAAAAGGAGATTTTACAGGCGGCCTACGAAATGTTGGCCCCGGGCGGACGCCTCGTTTACTCCACTTGCACCTTTGCATCCTCAGAAAATGAAGAGAATGTGGCCTGGATGCTGGCCCATTTCCCTGACTTGGAACTGGTATCGGCTCTGAGGCACCCCAGTTGGCAGCCCGGATTCCATAGCGACCAGCAAGATCCCTTACGCTTAACGGCTCGCCTGTGGCCCCACCGGCTACAGGGGGAGGGACATTTCGTGTCTTGTTTGCGTAAGGCGGGAGAGCCGGTGATCGGGCGTAGAATCCGGCAGGAGCCTAATATGTATACAAAGCCGGATAAGGAATTGGAGGCCTTTGCGGCGGAAGCCCTTAATTTCTTACCCCCCGGACCCTATTTGCGTTACGGTGATCACATCTATCAGGTGCCGGACGAACTACCCATAATTCAAAAGTTGCGAGTGGTGCGCTCCGGATGGCATTTGGGGGAACTGCGCAAAGGGCGTTTAATTCCCGGCCATGCCCTGGCCCTCGGTCTGCGCCCGGAGCAAGCCCAGCGCTGCTTGCATTTGAGCGCCGACTCGCCGGAAGCTGCCGCCTACCTGGAGGGGCATACTTTGCCCACCGATTTGGAAAACGGCTGGGCCCTAGTTTGTGTCGACGGTTTTCCTCTGGGGTGGGGGAAGGTGACCAAGGGTGTGTTGAAGAACCATTATCCGAAAGGTTTGCGGGGTAAGTAGTGTGCCGCGTTTGGCATAGGGGCTGTTGTTTGAGCATGCGAAGTCTTAACACGGCCAAACTCTTTTGCGACAGCCCGGCGACTTATGCCTTGCAGCGCATTTTGGCGCGCCCGCTAGCCACAATCGTGAATTGGAGGGGAACCGAATGTTAGCCTTTAGCCACGTAGGTTTGGTAGTTACCGATTTGGAGCGCTCCATTCGTTTTTACGAAGAAGCATTAGGGCTAAAATGTTTGGAGCGCCACCCGGATAACGGCCGGGGTTTGCAGATCGCTTTCATGGGCGTCGATGCACCCGTATTGGAACTACTGCATTATGCCGATCCCGGCGCGCAGCAGCGACCGGAACGGGGGCGGTACGATCATTTGGCATGGTATGTCGAAAATATTTCCCAGGCAATTGATAGACTACAACAACACGGCATTAGCTTAGAGGAGCCGGGTGTGCGCACCGTGTTGGACGGTCGCCAAGTGGCCTTTTTCTATGGACCCGACGGTGAACGCATAGAATTGGTGCAGATGCCCCGCTAAAGGCAAGTCCAGGCAGAGAGTAGCATAGGCATTACACATGGGGGTGAAAGCCGGTGTGGGTGCTTATGGCCTTACTCTCTGCTTTGTTTTGGGCCGCCGCCAGTCTGGTGGATAAACTGGCCGTCAATTGGGAGTATCGTACCTTAGAAATTCTACCCGCCACTTATACGGCCGGATTCCTAGTGGTGGCTTGGCGGGCGCCACCGCTGGCCGAACTTTGGCAGCGGGAGCATATCATTAGCGGTGCCATCTTAGCCTTCTTTTCCTTGCTGAACGCTTTTGCCCTACTGATGGCTTTGCGCCGTGGCAAGGTTGGCTTGGTATCAATCGTGGCCGGGAGCCACTGTATCATCACTGCCTTGACGGCGCGAATGCTGCTGCAAGAACAACTACACTGGTGGCAGTGGTGCGCTATTTTGGGTTCCTTCCTGGGATTAACTCTCGTCTATGGTGCCAATGATGCACAAGTAAACGGAACTAGCCCCGCCAGCAGAAATCCCTACAGTTGGCTTTGGTTGGCCCTGTTAGCCGC
>JAAYGE010000167.1 GCA_012727835.1 Bacillota bacterium | reverse complement strand
GGGATGTTAGGAGCTCGCCGGGGGCGGGCGCGCAGCCGATGCCGAGGGGCCAGGGTGCGGGTGGTGCGAGCGTTGAGGATGGGGTAATGCATGCCGGTGCCACGAATAGGGATGCCAGGGCCGGTGAAGCGATTAACTGCGTGGGCATGGCGGCGATCAAAGGAAGTTAAAGAGCGTACCCGATGCACGTGGGAGCCGTCAGAGCGCACCACGGCGCGGTCTGTGATGTTTAAGACAAGATGCCGATGATCACGGTCAACAGTGGTGAAGCGGGCCAGGCCGTGAGTATGGCCGGTTCGCAATCGGATTGCCATCTGTCAATCACCTCCTACTGACTAGCATATGTTTGGTATAGCCTTAGGTGTTACAGAACAAGCCAACCTTTTTGCTATCTGGTGGCATTTTTTGGCGGATGATTAAGGGGGTAACTGGTGGCAAATGGGGAAGACTGCTAAATAGAGCAACAATAAGAAGGAGGAGCAACTTAGATGCACAACAGGCGTTTAGCACCCCATGAGATGCTCGACCTGCACGAACTGATTGGAATGAAAAACGTGTGCGCAGCCAAATCGGCGGCCATGATGAACATGGTGACCGATCCTCAATTGCGCCAATTCCTGCAACAAGAGATGCAGACGGCCACGCAACAGGCGCACCAAATCCAAAGTTTGCTTAGCGGCGGCACGACCCCAGGAGGAGGTAGGTACTAATGCGGCAAACCGGCAACATGATGAACTATAACTCCATGCAGCCCAAACCTCTAAACGACCAATTGATCGCTAGCGACCTACTAAGCTCGGTAAAGGCCAGTATTAAGACTACTGCCACCGCCCTTACCGAGACGGCAACACCGGAAGTGCGCCGTACCCTAGAACAGCAGCTACAGCAGGGACTCAACTTCCACCAGCAGTTGATCAACTTCATGATGCAAAAGGGTTGGTATAAACCTTACGATGTGCAAGCTATGATTCAAGGCGATCTACAGCAAACCCAACAGGTTCACCAACAGTTGGGTGAATCGATGCAATACCATCAGCAATACAATCAGCAGTACGGCCAACCCCAATATGGCCAGCCGCAGTACAATCAGCAGCAATATAGGCAATAAAAGGGTGAAAGGGGCCTCCAGCCATCAGCAGGCTGGAGGCCCCTTTCTTTAGTTTTCCATGCCCATTGGGAAGATAGCCAACTCCTCCCGCACTGTGCTAAAGTGGTTGCCATCCCAACTGAGATAGTCTTGAATGTACCCTAGAGTATCGGCGGCGAAGGTGCCATAAACTCGGGTAAGGGCAATGAGACTGCAAACCCCACTGCTTTCCTCTAGCAAAACCGGAATGGCCATAATAAAGGGCCCCACATTGGCCTCGGTGGGCTGTTTGAGAGTGCCATCCGGGTTATACAGGTCGGCTGCCGCCGTATCCTGACTCACATCAATGCGATATTCTTGCCCACGCCCATTTTCCACTACCACCCGAAAACCATCGATGTAATAGGCTCTAAACTGGCGACTGGCCTCATACCGTTCGCCGGAGAAAAGTAGCCGTAGCCGGTTATTTACAAAGGAATATATGTAGGTGAAAACAAAACCGCCACTACCACCCGACTGGATACTCACTTTAATATCCAGCACACCGTCGCCGGTAAAGTCGCACAGCAGGATGGTGGGTTCATACCCCATATTCTCCTGCAGTGCCACCTGCGTTATGCGCCCGGTGACTCCGTTTTGAATCATCAGGGTTATGTCTTGGATAAACGGGCTATCTTCTGTTCTCGTTCCGGTTAGCCAGACTTTATCTGCCACACCATCGCCGGTTACATCGCCGGTTCGGCTCACAATAACTTCCTGCGCCATTTATAGTTTCCCCCCTCCATATGCCTTACTGTTGCATACTATGCTTTTCAAAGAGAAAAGGGGAGAGGATTGGCTTAGCAAGCAAGAAACCCACCTGGATTTCGTTCCAGGTGGGTTTAGTAATCGGCCTGAGCCTGCCGGGTTATTTATCGGCAGGAGCCTGGTTCCATGCCCCATGGCAATGACCGGCGCCCCTGTGCATCCATTCCTGCACTTTAGGTGACGTGGTAAATTTGCGGAAGGCATCGGAGGTCATGAACTCTTCCATTTCCTGCGAGTACATCATTTCTCCCCTAGGGGTATCTTCTAACTGCTCTTTTATCTGGGGTTGGTTCATGTATTCCCACATATCACCAGAGCGCATTGCGTCCCGCATGCCCCGAGAGTGCATGACGTTCAACCAGCCATGGCCGTAAGTGGCCGCCTTAACGACCGAGGTACCTCTCATTAGGCCTATGGTTAATAGGGATACGACGCCCAGTATAAGCAAGCCCTTTTTCACTATTCGTCACTCCTTTGATTTACTGTAGCCTTTAGTAGCACGTTATGCCTGCCATCCTGTAGTCACTATACTACGAGGCGTAGTACGAGTCAAGGTACAGTTACTACGAGTTGTAGTAAAAAGCACTTGACTACTACACTGAGTAGTATTATGCTTAACCTAGCCAATTAAGTAGTACGCCATGTTTGCTAGCTATTTAACTATTAAGGAGGAAAAGCTCCATGCATTGCCATAGGCACAAAAGAACCTGGTTTGTGATTCTGTTAATAACACTGCTAGCGGCTGCCCTCTGGATAGGCGCCGGCAAAGGAGCCCTAATCCGGGTGTTGCCCTTCCTAGTAATGCTGCTTTGCCCTCTAATTCACGGAGCCATGTTCATAATTTTGGGTAAGAGTGTGTTACAAGGTTCCCGTCGTCAGCAGGAATCAATTAGTCAAGGGCCCCTAGAGGTTATGGGCGACTGACGAAATGAGAGGGGGAGAACTGTGGCTTTTTGGAAACGCTGGCTAGAGAAAATAGCTGCAGCTAATAAGCAAAGCTTTGGCGATAGACGTTTAGATTGTTGCGATCTTCAACAAAAGCAAAAGCACAATACTGACAAGAAATAGTAGAGCGTGCTTTACTTAAGGCTCAGCGTTGCAGCGTTGAGCCTACTCGCATTACTTCCTGTGGATAGATGCACTATCGGTTTATAAGCTTGTTTTGCTAATAGAAATACGGTATGACTACTAAAGAGAGTAGTGGTGGAAGGTAGGTGAACGAGATGGAGCTGAAAATTAATATAGAATTCAAGCCCCATAAAAAAGGTATTAGGCAGGTGCTTGGCGAGTTGGAAGCCGACATTATGGAATATATTTGGGAACATGGGGCTTGCACCGTGAAACAGGTGCATAACTACCTAAATGATGAGAGGGAACTAGCCTACACCACGGTGATGACTGTGATGTCGCGTTTAGCAGAGAAGAGCCTATTGCGTAGGGAACAGGTGGGCAATGCCTATCGCTATCATGCTACCGTAAGTAGGGAGCAGTTTGCTCAGCAAATAGTTGGAGAAGTGCTTGACTCCCTACTAGGCAGTTTCGGTGAGGAAACCATATCGCACTTTGCCAACCGCATTGGCCAAGTTGAGGAGGATCGGCTCTTGGAGCTAGAAAAGGCTATTCGCCGCAAGAGGGGGGAATAGGGGTATGCGCATAGCGGAGATTTTGGTCACATATGTCCTTTTGGTTTTAGTAACCGGTTTCTTTGGTTACGCGTTGGTACGACTATCAGAAACCGTTCTCTCTATTTCCTCCCGAACCAGGCAATTGCTCTACGCGGCCGTTATGGCCTTGCCCTTAACTGCCTTTTCCCTAGCCATGGTCCATTGGGCTGAGGTTTGCTCCTTTATCACTAATCGCCTATTAAACCGAGCCAAGTTGCTGATTATGCCGCTCAGTGGAAATATCATATTGTTATTATCTGGGCTGGCTTTGCTAAATATGGTTAGAGCGCGACGAAATAGCAATATCCCCTATGGCAGGTTACCAGTTGTCAAAATGCCTACCCCATATGAACGGGTATATAAGTTGCTGGCCGAATTAGAGGCCAGCCCACTGGAACTCGTAATCTATGACTTTCCTCATCCCATTGCGTGTGTCCGTGGCGTGAGGGAGCCAAGAATCCTATTGACCAGCAGCCTATTGGAAATAATGGATGACCGGGAGCTAAAGGCAGTGCTGGCGCACGAACTAGCTCATATTATAGGTCACGACAATTTGCTGAACCGGGCCCTAGCCCTGGTCAGGAAGCTGACCTTTTTCTCACCAGTAATGCGTCTAGCCTATACTCGCTACGGGATCGCCCGGGAAGAGGTGGCCGACGATTTTGCGGCTAGCAAAATTGAACAACCGGCTGATTTAGCCTCTGCTTTGGTTAAGGTGGTGCGCGCATCACAGGAATGGACCCGCTGCCAGCCCCAAGCAACCGGCCATTCAGCTTTAGAGAGCAGCCTAGCCCTGCAGAGAGCAGAACGGATCTTAAATGATCCGTATAAAGTGCCGCATAATTTCTTGCTGGAAAATGGCCTTCTTTTCCTAGTCATATCAGTTATGCCCATGCTCTTTTGCTAAAGTAGTTACGGAGGACAACAACATGCAACAAAACAAGTATGATGACCAAGACTTTTTCAACCGTTATAAGCAGATGGCCCGCTCCGTGGGCGGCTTACAGGCGGCAGGAGAGTGGTACGAATTTAAGAAAATGCTCCCCAACTTCCAGGGCAAGCGGGTACTTGACCTGGGCTGCGGTTTCGGATGGCACTGCCGTTATGCTGTTGAACAAGGGGCCCAGCACGTGCTGGGCATTGATATCTCTGAGAACATGCTGCGAGAAGCCCGCGCTAGGACCAGCTCGCCTCGCATTGAATATCGGCAGATGCCCATCGAAGCCATCGATTTTCCTGCGGCTAGCTTTGATGTGGTGATAAGCTCTTTGGTTTTTCACTATTTGCCGTCTTTTGAGGCTATCTGCCACAAGGTAAACCACTGCCTGGTGGCCGGTGGCCATTTCGTCTTCTCTGTAGAGCACCCTATTTTCACCGCCCGAGGCGACCAACAATGGCATTATGATGCCAGCGGGGTGCCCTTGCATTGGCCGGTGGATAATTACTTTACCGAAGGCCCCCGGCAAGCGGTCTTCCTAGGCCATGAGGTAACCAAATACCATAGGACCCTGACCACCTATGAGAACACTCTGCTGGACTCCGGCTTTGAACTCACCCGGCTAGTGGAGCCCCAACCGGCGCCCCACCTGTTGGATAGCATGAGAGATGAGCTGCGCCGCCCCATGATGCTGCTAATAGCGGCGCGGAAGCAGTAAAGTAACATTTATATGGCGCTGTCGCAAGGATGTTGCTGCGTATTGCTTTCGCAATACACTAGCTGCGCCCGTGCCCGTTGGTCGACCCGCCTGCGCGGCGTAGGCGGAGCGGGTTGTTTATGCAGCCTGTTTGATGGCTTAACCGTATAACAACGATTACACACCCCTCCTGCTTATTGCATATTTTATTATAGTACTCAGATTCCTTTCAGAAGGGAGGGGTTTCTATACGTAGAAGAAAGAGAGCACCACAAGTTCTCTTCTGCCAGAACCCCAGTTTTGAGACCGGCATCGATAACTGGCTCCTTATCGGTTCTTTCGCGCTGAACAATAGGGTGCCTTTTGCCGGCAACCAAGCGCTCCGTATGCTAGCACCAGCGTCTATCATATGGCAAGATGCTTCTTTAGATGGAGTGCAGCGGCAGCCGCTGTTTCTCAGCTTCAACCTGTTTGGCTCTTTGCAAGCAGCTGACCTGATTGTACAGGTACTTTGGTTGGATCGGGATCACCGGGCCATTGGCGTCGGTCGCTCCATGTTTATTAGTGCCAATGTCTTTACGGGTGAGCTCAACACTAAGATCACCTTCTTTGAAATAACTGACGTGCCACCCGCCAATGCCGCCTTTGCCAGGCTGCTGTTCAGCAAGCGTATAGGCGAGGAGAACAGCTTCATCGAGCTGGATCAGGTAATCCTGGCTCCCATTCAGTCCATCAATTTGGTGCAAAACCACGGCTTTGAAAGCGGCTTAACCG
>JAAYGE010000166.1 GCA_012727835.1 Bacillota bacterium | reverse complement strand
AGCCGCACACCAAGTTCAAAGCAGAAGTTTACGTCCTACGTAAAGAAGAGGGCGGCCGTCATACCGCATTCTTCAGCGGTTATCGTCCTCAGTTCTACTTCCGAACAACCGACGTAACCGGCGTAATCAACTTGCCTGAGGGCGTCGAGATGGTTATGCCTGGCGATAACGTAACGCTTGAAATCGAGCTGATCACACCTATCGCCATAGAGCGGGGCGTACGCTTTGCTATCCGTGAAGGCGGCCGTACCGTAGGCGCCGGTGTTGTTACCGATATTATCGAATAAACTCCTGCGGAAAGTTGGTTAGATATACTGCGGCTGCTAGGAGCCGCAGTATATCCTAGCAATAATGAGTTCATAGCCATGGGGCACGTCGCCCGTGGTAGCCATGTCGCCATAGGGAATTCCGGCGAAACAGATCCGCTGTCCATGGGGAAGCGGGGGAATGGCTAGCGACGCCAGGGCCTTGCTGAAGGCGTTGCTGGCACTAAGGCTTGTCCCGATAGGGGTTAAAAGGAGGGAATCGAGTACATGGCACGGCAAAAGATCAGAATACGTCTGAAGGCTTTTGACCATAAGATTTTAGATCAATCTTCCGAGAAGATTGTAGAAACTGCTAAACGAACTGGTGCAGAAGTTTCTGGCCCGGTTCCATTGCCAACCGAGAGGTCGCTTTTTACTATCTTGAGATCTCCTCATATACAAAAGGACATCCGTGAACAGTATGAAATGCGAACCCACCGGCGCTTAATCGATATTTTGGAGCCCACCCCCAAAACAGTGGATGCTTTGATGCGCCTAGATCTACCGGCTGGCGTGGACATCGAAATTAAGCTCTAGGCACATTTGGTTGAAGAAAGTAAATGGAGGTGGCATACATGGAGAAGGCGATTATTGGGAAAAAGCTGGGCATGACCCAGGTATTCACCGAAACAGGTGAAATGATCCCGGTAACGGCGATTCTTGCGGGGCCATGCCCAGTCATCCAGGTTAAGAATTTGGAAAAAGACGGCTATGAAGCTGTGCAAGTTGGTTTTGAAGAAATTCCTGAGCGCAAGCTTAACAAGCCTGCCCGTGGCCATTTTGCTAAAGCTAATGTGGCGCCGCATCGCGTTTTGCGGGAGTTCCGTTTTAAAGATGCTACCAAATACCAGGTTGGCGATAAAATCTCCGTGGATATTTTTGAAGCCGGCGATCGGGTGGACGTTACCGGCATTTCGCGGGGTAAGGGTTTTGCAGGCGGTATTAAGCGTTGGGGTTTCCATCGGGGCCCAATGAGTCATGGCTCCAAGTATCATCGGGGCGTAGGTTCCTTACAGGCCCGCGACGCAGCCCGCGTTTTCAAGGGGCGCAAGATGCCTGGCCATATGGGTGCGGTGCGTCGTACTGTGCAGAACCTAGAAGTGGTTAAGGTAGATCCGGAACTGAACCTGTTATTGGTGAAAGGTTCCATTCCCGGTGTTAAAGGCGGCTTTGTCACTATCAAGAATTCCGTAAAGGCATAGCCTTAGCTACTTTTACGGTTGGTTGTGAAAGGAGGAGTTATCAGTGCCTACAGTAGATGTGTACAACATGCAGGGTGAGACCGTCGGGCAGATGGAATTAGCCGACTCGGTCTTCGATATTCAGGTTAATGAACATGTTATGCACTTGGCCGTGGTTCGGCATTTGGCGGCACTGCGTAGGGGTACCCATAGCACCAAAACTCGCTCAGAAGTGCGCGGTGGTGGTAGAAAACCATGGCGTCAGAAGGGTACCGGTCGCGCCCGCGCAGGCAGCCGAGTATCGCCCATTTGGAGAGGCGGCGGTATAACCTTTGGTCCCCGTCCTCGTAGCTACCAGCTCAACATGCCCAAGAAGGTGCGTCGTCTGGCTTTGCGGTCAGCGCTTTCAACTAAGGCACAAAACGGCGAGTTGCTGGTGCTCGATAAGTTAGCAGTGGATACGCCTAAGACCAAGACAATGGTCGCCATGTTAAAGGCGTTAGGAGTAGAAAAGGCATTAATCGTTACCGATAAGGTGGACGAAAACGTGTTCCTATCGGCTCGCAATATCCCTGGCGTTACAGTGCTGGACACCAATTCGGCCAATGTTTATGAGGTGCTTAAGCATAAATCCCTCATTCTAACAAAAGATGCGGTTGCTAAATTCGAGGAGGTGCTGGCCTAATGCGTGATCCAAGGGACATTATCATTCGTCCGGTAATCAGTGAGCGCAGCACAGAGCTGATGGAAGAGCGTAAGTATACCTTTGTGGTGGCTGAAAACGCCAATAAGATAGAGATTGCCAAAGCGATCGAGAGTATTTTTAAGGTTAAGGTAGAATCGGTTAACACCATGAGGGTGCGTGGCAAGCTGAAACGTAATCGTTATGGCTATAAACGTACTCCATCTTGGAAAAAAGCTATCGTTACTTTAACCGAGGATAGCAAGACGATTCCGATCCTAGAAACCGTCTAGGCAAGGAGGGACGAGAAGATGGCTATTAAGAAGTTTAGACCTACATCGCCTGGGCGTCGATTTATGACGGTCTCAGCTTTTGATGAAATTACAAAAACCGAGCCCGAGCGCAGCTTGTTGGCTCCGCTCAAGCGTAAAGGTGGGCGTAACTCTTATGGACGCATCACCGTGCGCCATCGAGGCGGCGGCCATAAGCGCCACTATCGCATTATTGACTTTAAACGTAACAAGGACGGCATCCCGGCCAAGGTAGTAGGAATCGAATACGATCCCAACCGTTCGGCCAACATTGCTCTGCTCAGCTATGCCGATGGGGAAAAACGCTATATCCTGGCTCCTCTCGGTCTGAAACCGGGCGATACCGTCTTGTCGGGTGAAGGGGCAGACATTTTCCCTGGTAACGCCATGCCTATCCGTTCTATCCCGGTGGGCACCTTGATTCATAACATCGAGCTCAAGCCGGGCAAGGGTGGACAATTGGTAAGGTCGGCCGGTGCAGCTGCCCAATTGATGGCTAAAGAAGGGGACTATGCTCATGTGCGTCTGCCTTCTAACGAAGTGCGGCTAATTCACGTGGATTGCCGGGCTACCATTGGTCAGGTAGGAAATATAGACCATGAGAACATCAGCATTGGTAAAGCCGGTCGTTCCCGTTGGATGGGTAAGCGCCCCAGCGTACGTGGTTCGGCTATGAACCCGGTTGACCATCCTCATGGCGGTGGTGAAGGTCGGGCTCCTATCGGACGCAAGGCTCCGCTCACTCCTTGGGGCAAACCTACATTGGGTTATCGTACACGCCGCAAGAAGCACAGCGACAAGTATATTGTGCGGCGTCGTAAGCCGTAGAGTGGCATAGCACGACAATCACTGCTAAAAGGAAAGGAGGCTGCCTAAGTTGTCCAGATCCCTTAAGAAGGGTCCTTTTGTAGAGGAACGTTTGCTGAAACGTATTGAAGCTATGAATGAGAAGAACGAAAAGCGGGTTATAAAAACTTGGTCCCGTAGTTCGACTATCTTCCCCCAAATGGTAGGGCATACAATTGCTGTCCACGATGGGCGGAAGCATGTTCCGGTATATATCACCGAAGATATGGTAGGACACAAGCTGGGAGAGTTTGCTCCGACTCGGACTTTCCGTGGCCATAGTGGTCATACGGAGCGCTCAACGGCTTTGAAGTAAGTGAGGAGGGAATAGGCGCATGGAAGCTAAGGCGGTGGCAAAATATATCCGCATTGCACCTCGTAAGGCGCGGGTTGTCATTGACCTCATTCGCGGCAAGAGCGTAGGCGAGGCAATTAACATTCTTCGCTATACCCCCAAAGCTGCTTCTTTGCCGATTGAGAAGGTGATCCGTTCGGCCGTAGCTAATGCGGAACACAATTATGACATGAACGCTGATGAACTATATGTGGCAGAGGCTCGGGTAGATGAGGGACCCACGCTGAAACGTTATCGTCCTCGTGCCCAGGGCCGAGTTTACCCCATTTTAAAACGCACCTGCCACATCACTGTGGTTGTAAAAGAACGAGAGTAAGGAGGGATCTAGCAAGTGGGTCAAAAGATTCACCCGAAGGGGCTGCGAGTAGGCATTATCCGGGATTGGGACTCTAAGTGGTATGCAGAGAAAAACTACGCGGATCTCCTCCTAGAGGATTATCAGATTCGCCAGTATATCAAAGAGACGCTGTTCAATGCCGGTATTGACCGCACAGTAATTGAACGGGCTGGTAATGTAATACGTATCTTTATCCATGCGGCCAAGCCCGGTATGGTTATTGGACGGGGCGGTTCCGGCGTAGAAGAATTGCGCCAAGCCTTAGAGAGCATGACCGGAAAACAGGTCTACGTTAATGTTATAGAAGTACGTGTGCCTGAGCTCAGCGCTCAGTTAGTAGCTGAAAATATTGCCGCCCAGTTAGAAAGACGCACTCATCACCGGCGCGCTATGCGTCAGGCTATGATGCGTACCATGCGGGCCGGCGCTAAAGGTATTAGGATCAATGTGGCAGGACGGTTAAACGGAGCCGAAATCGCCCGTTCCGAGTGGACCCGTGAGGGAACAATTCCGCTCCACACTTTACGGGCAGACATCGATTATGCAATTGCAACGGCCCATACGACCTACGGTCAGATTGGTATAAAGGTTTGGATTTACAAAGGAGAAGTTCTGCCGCAACCGAAAGTTAAAGCGGAGGAAGGGGGCGAGTAATCAATGTTGATGCCAAAACGTGTTAAGTACCGCAGACCCCATCGCCCATCGCTTAAGGGTAGGGCGCAGAGAGGCACCGAGATTGCCTTTGGTGAATACGGTTTACAAGCACTAGAGGCGGCATGGATTACCAGTCGCCAGATCGAAGCTGCTCGTGTTGCGATGACTCGTTATGCCCGACGTGGTGGTAAGGTATGGATTAAGATCTTCCCAGATCGCCCCATTACCCAAAAGCCCGCCGAAACGCGTATGGGTAGCGGTAAAGGTTCGCCAGAATATTGGGTAGCTGCTGTTAAGCCAGGTAGAGTTCTCTTTGAAATGGCCGGCATCGATGAAGAAGTGGCCCGCGAGGCCATGCGCCTAGCAGCTCATAAGCTACCTATTAAGACTAAGTTTATTACACGCAAAGATACGGGTGGTGAGCAATAATGAAGGTTAAAGAAATCCGGCAAATGTCCGAAGCAGAACTCGAGCAAAGACTTGCTACACTCAAGGATGAGTTATTCAACCTTCGTTTCCGATCGGTTACCGGTCAGCTGGATAACCCGATGCGCATTCGTGAAGTACGCAAAGCTATCGCCCGCATTAAGACCGTTCAGCGGGAACGCGAACTCCATATTAGCTAAGGGGAAGGAGGCGTATGATGTTGCAGCGCAACTTACGCAAGGTTCGTCTGGGTGTTGTTGTCAGTGACTCCATGGATAAGACCGTGGTTGTGGCCGTGGAAACACTGATCCAGCATCCTTTATACGGCCGCACCGTGAAGAAGACGGTCAAATTTAAGGCCCATTGTGAAAATAACGAGAGCCGCGTTGGTGACGTGGTACGGATTATGGAAACCCGTCCCCTCAGCAAGACCAAGCGTTGGCGCGTGGTTGAAATAGTTAAGAAGGCTGAGTAGCTCAATTCGCACTAGAGAAGGGAGGCCCAGACCATGATCCAAAAGGAGAGCCGTTTACGTGTGGCTGATAACTCGGGGGCAAGAGAGATTTTGTGTATCAATGTTGCAGGCGGTCATAAGCGTCGTTATGCCAACGTGGGTGATATCATTACCGCCACCGTTAAAGTAGCCACGCCCGGCGGAGTTGTTAAAAAAGGAGACGTTATCCGGGCAGTTGTGGTTCGTTCCGCCTATGGAGTTCATCGCCCCGATGGTACTCATATCAAGTTTGATGATAACGCAGCCGTAATTATTGACAACCAGGGCAATCCTCGTGGGACCCGTATCTTTGGCCCAGTCGCCCGCGAGCTACGAGAGAAGAACTTTATGAAGATAGTTTCTCTAGCTCCCGAAGTACTGTAAGGCCCAGTCAGGGAGGAGGGTTAAGTAAATGAGTCAGCACAAGCTGCACGTTCGTAAAGGTGACACCGTAGTGGTGTTGTCCGGCAAAGATAAGGGCAAGAAGGGTAAAGTGCTCATAGCCCTTCCTAAGGAAGGGAAGGTAGTGGTAGAAGACGTAAATGTGGTTACCAAACACCAGAGGCCAACCCCCACCATGCAGCAAGGCGGGTTGATAAAACAGGAAGCCCCTATTTTTGCAGCAAAAGTGATGTTGGTTTGTCCGGCTTGCAAACAGCCTACCCGTGTCGGACGTAATGTCTTGGAAAATGGCACCAAGGTTCGCGTTTGCAAGAAGTGCAATGAAAATATTGATAAGTAGTTAGAAGGGAGGGTTAGGCTATGCCGCGGTTAAAAGAGAAGTATCGCAACGAGGTTGTACCGGCAATGCAGCAGAAGTTCGGTTATAAGAACGTTATGCAGATCCCCCGCCTAGAGAAGGTTGTTATCAACATGGGCGTGGGCAGGGCAACCCAGAATGCCAATTTGCTCGATGCGGCAGCCAACGATTTGGCTTTGATTGCCGGACAAAAACCGGTAATCACCCGCGCCCGTAAATCGGTCTCCAACTTTAAGGTGCGTGAAGGAATGGCTATCGGCGCTAAAGTTACTTTACGCGGGGACCGAATGTATGAGTTCCTTGATAAACTGATGAACATTAACCTGCCCCGTGTCCGCGACTTCCGCGGTGTCTCGCCCAAGTCTTTTGATGGTAGGGGTAACTATACGTTGGGTCTACGGGAACAGTTGGTTTTCCCTGAGATTGACTATGATAAAATCGAGCAAATCCAGGGTATGGATATCTCAATCGTGACTACTGCTAAGACAGACGAAGAAGCCAAGGCGTTGCTAGAGTTCCTCGGTATGCCATTCCGCCAGTAAAACAAGGGAGGGACAAGAGTGGCTAAAAAGTCTTTGATTATAAAGCAAAAGCGGGAGCCCAAATTCTCTACGCGGCGTTACAACCGTTGCAGTATTTGTGGTCGTCCCCATGCTTATATGCGTAAATTTGGCATTTGCCGGATTTGCTTCCGTGAACTAGCTCATGAAGGCCAGATTCCGGGAGTCAAAAAGGCCAGCTGGTAATGTCCCAGCGCACGGGAAGGAGGTCGTTGTGGTAAATGGTGATGACTGATCCTATTGCTGATCTGCTCACGCGGATCCGCAACGCTAATATTGCTTATCATGAAACCGTTGATGTGCCTGCCTCTAAAATGAAGTTGAGCATAGTTGAGATTCTTAAAGAAGAGGGGTACATCCGTGATTATGTGTACATCGCCGATAACAAGCAGGGTATGATCCGCCTGCACTTAAAGTATGGTCCGAATAAGGAGCGGGTAATTACCGGCTTAAAGCGAATTAGTCGTCCTGGTTTACGGGTGTACGCTCGTAAGGACGAAATACCACGGGTATTAGGTGGTCTTGGTATTGCTATACTCTCCACATCTCGTGGTTTGATGACTGACAAACAGGCTCGCCAGGCAGGGATCGGCGGCGAAGTTATCTGCTACGTCTGGTAGTCTGTGAAGGAGGTGTACTGATGTCTCGGATAGGTAGGAAGCCAATTACCGTGCCCAATGGGGTAGAGGTGATTGTAGAAGAAAATAACAAGGTGACGGTTAAGGGCCCGAAGGGAACATTGGTGAAAGAGCTTCATCCTGCTATGCAAATTGTCCGGGAGGAAGACCTTCTCCTAGTGCAGCGGCCCTCCGATAGTAAGGAACATCGTTCTTTGCACGGCCTAACGCGGACCCTGCTAGCTAACATGATCGAGGGTGTTACTAAGGGTTATGAAAAGAAATTGCGAGCCGTATCGGTGGGTTGGCGGGCCAGCTTACAAGGCAGGAAACTGGTATTGAACGTGGGTTATTCCCATCCGGTAGAAATCGAAGCGCCCGAGGGCATCGAATTCAAGGCTGAAACAGTCGCGCATCCGCCCTTCGGTACGGTGCCACTGATCACCGTATCTGGTATTGACAAAGAACAGGTTGGTCAGGTGGCTGCAACCATTCGTTCCATCCGGAAGCCCGAGCCCTATTTGGGCAAAGGGATTCAGTATGACGGAGAAAACATTCGCCGGAAAGCTGGCAAGACTGCCCGATAGTGCGGCCTAGGAAGGAGTGAATGAGGGTTGATTAAGAAGCAAGATAGGAATACGGCCCGCAAAATGCGGCACGCGCGGGTGCGCCGGAAAGTGCATGGCACTCCAGAGCGGCCTAGGCTAAATGTTTTCCGTAGTTCCAAGCACATTTATGCTCAGATTATCGATGATGTGTCGGGTACTACACTGCTATGTGCTTCCACATTGAGCCCCGAGTTGGCCGACATCCGGTCCAACGGTGGCAACATTGAAGCTGCTAAGCGGGTTGGTGAACTGATTGCTAAAAAGGCGCTAGAGAAGGGCATTCGCGAAGTAGTTTTTGATCGCGGAGGCTACCTCTACCATGGAAGAGTTGCGGCCCTAGCCGATGCGGCACGTGCGGCTGGCCTGGAATTCTAACAGGCAAGAAGGAGGGAAACACTATGCAGCCCATTGATGTAAGTAGCCTTGATCTTACCGATCAAGTGATTAAGATAAATCGCGTCGCCAAGACTCGTAAAGGTGGCCGTGACATCAGCTTCAGCGCCCTTGTGGTAGTTGGCGACCATAACGGGCATGTGGGCGTTGGCTTAGGCAAGGCTAAGGAAGTGGTCGATGCGGTTCGAAAGGGCAGAGAGGATGCCATTAAGAACATCATCAAGGTGCCGATGGTCGGTACCACCATCCCCCACGAGGTTGTTGGCCGTTTCGGGGCTGCTCGAGTTCTGCTCAAGCCGGCTTCGGAGGGTACTGGCGTTATCGCCGGTGGCGCGGTAAGACCAATTTTGGAACTGGCTGGTGTACGAGATGTGCTAACTAAATCGCTTGGTTCGCCCAACGTAATCAATACAGCTCGTGCAACCATCGAGGGAATTTTGCAGCTAAAGCGGGCAGAAGAGGTGGCCCGGCTTCGCGGCAAAACTGTGGAAGAGCTTTTAGGCTAAGGAGGGATGGACGTGACCAAGTTGCACATCACCTTGGTGAAAAGCCCCATCGGTTATTCTGCTAGGCAACGCCGGACCGTGGAAGCTTTGGGTTTACGTAAGTTAAACCAGACAGTTGAACATGAAGATACGCCGGCCATTCGTGGTATGATCGAGAAGGTTAGTCATCTGCTTAAGGTCGTAGAAAGATAAGCAGTAAAGCAAGCGAGGAGGTGCGAAAGTGAATCTGTCTGAATTAAGGCCAGCACCGGGCTCTAAGAAGGAGCGGAAGCGAGTCGGCCGGGGTACCGGCTCTCGTCATGGCAAAACCTCTACCCGTGGTTCCAAGGGCCAGAACGCCCGTTCCGGTGGCGGAGTGCGCCCTGGTTTTGAAGGTGGTCAGTTGCCAATTCAGCGTCGTGTGCCCAAACGGGGCTTTAGTAATGCGCGTTTTAAAACCGAATATGCCGTCGTCAATATCGGTGATCTAGAACGATTTGAGGCTGGCAGCGTGGTCAGCATCGCAACTCTACGCGAGGCTGGATTAGTTAAGGCAGAAAAAGATGGCGTGAAGATTTTAGGCGATGGAGAATTGACCAAGAGCCTGACCGTACAGGCGAACGCCTTCAGCAAGTCAGCAGAGGAGAAGATCACAGCCGCTGGCGGCAAAGCTGAGGTGATTTAGGGTGTTGGCAACGGTTCGTAACGTTTGGAAAATTGAGGACCTGCGCAAGAAGATACTATTCACCCTAATGATGTTCCTAGTCTTCCGGGTCGGGGCCCATATCACGGTGCCCGGATTAGACCCGGAAGCGGTACAGCAGCTATTTAGTTCAGGTCTATTTGGTTTTGTAGACCTGATTTCCGGTGGTGCCCTAGCGAACTTGTCTATTTTCGCTCTCAGTATCGGCCCCTATATCACGTCTTCGATTATCGTTAACTTGTTGATGGTAATCATTCCTAGCTGGGAAAATCTGGCTAAGGAAGGCGAAGAGGGGCGCAGGAAGATAGAAAAGTATACCCGCTATGGCACCGTAATCCTGGCCTTTGCCCAAGGATTTGCCACCGCCTGGGGGTTACGGAACACGGGCGCTGTACTCAATACGTCCTTTGGCGGCCTACTGCTGATCGCTCTATCCTTTACTGCTGGTACGGCAGTGCTCATGTGGATAGGTGATTTGATTACCCAGAAGGGAATTGGCAACGGAATTTCGCTGATCATTTTTGCCAATATCGTTTCGCGTGTACCCGCGGCCGCCGTTTCCTTATATGTGGCCATTAAGATGGGGACTCTGAACGTCTTTGCCGTGATCGCACTGGCTATTTTGGGTCTCGTGGTAGTGGCCGGGGTAGTAATAGTACAGGAAGGGCAGCGCCGCATTCCGGTTCAGTATGCCAAGCGGATAGTGGGGCGTAAGATGTACGGTGGCCAAGCTACCCACATCCCACTGCGGGTTAACCAGGCCGGCGTTATTCCCGTTATTTTTGCCTCATCCCTGTTGATGTTGCCGCAGATGTTGACCCAGTTTGTGAACAAACCGTGGGCCCAGAAGATTGCCGAATGGTTTGCTTTTGGTTCACCGTTGCACATCGTTCTGTACATTGCTTTTATCAACCTGTTTGCGTATTTTTATACGTTCATGCAATTTAACCCGCGGGATATTTCCGATAACCTGAAGAAATCGGGAGGCTTAATCCCCGGTTTGCGCCCTGGTAGGCCGACCGCCGACTATCTCTACAAGGTCGTTAACAGGCTAACCCTGGTGGGCGCACTATTCTTGATAGCTATAGTCTTGTTACCCTTGGTCTTGAGTGCGGTCTTTAAGTACAACATCGGCCTCGGTGGCAATGCCCTCTTGATCGTGGTCGGTGTGGCACTGGAGACTATGAAGGAAATTGAAGCGCAGATGGCAATTCGCCATTATGGCGGCTTTATGCGCTAATAACCGGAGGTGGCAGTTTTGAACATCGTTCTGATGGGACCACCGGGTGCTGGCAAGGGGACACAGGCGGTAAGGATAGCTGAAACCTATGGTATTCCCCATATTTCCACGGGGGATATCTTCCGAGCGACTGTAAAGTCCGGCACGGCTTTAGGAGCCCAGCTGCAGGAGTATATGAGCAGCGGCCAGTTAGTGCCCGATGAGATCACTATCCGTATCGTCCAGGAACGTTTACAACAACCCGATTGTGCATCAGGCTTCTTGCTGGATGGTTTTCCTCGTACCATCGAGCAAGCTGAAGCTTTGGATAAAACACTTGCGACCAATCCCATTGACATGGTGATCAATATAGAGGTCCCCGATGAGGAGCTGATCAGGCGCCTCACCGGCAGGCGGGTTTGCCCAAGCTGTGGTGCCACCTATCATATAGACTTTAACCCGCCGCAGGCGGAGGGGGTTTGTGATCAATGTGGTGGAGAACTGCAGCAACGGCAGGATGACACCATCGCAACCGTGAAGAATCGCCTAGAGGTTTATAACCGACAGACCGAGCCGCTAATCAATTACTATCAACAACAAGATAAATTGATAAGCATAGATGGCAGCCAGGCGATTGACAAGGTATTTCAAGATATTGCCCAGCATCTGGGGGCTCGCCAATGATCACCCTCAAAACCGAGCGGGAACTCAAACTTATGCAGGAAGCGGGGCGGATTGTGGCTTTAGCATTAGATGAGGTGGCTAAAGCTATCGCCCCTGGCATTACCACTGCTGAACTAGATGCAATAGCTGAGAAGACTATCGTCAGCTACGGCGCCAGGCCATCTTTTAAGGGATATAATGGTTTTCCGGCCAGTATTTGTGCTTCCATCAACCACGAAGTGGTGCATGGTATTCCCGGTTTGAAACAACTTAGAGATGGCGATATTATTAGTATTGATGTCGGTGCAGAAATAAATGGTTATCACGGGGACGCGGCTAGGACATTCCCGGTGGGGAATGTATCCCCGTTGGCTGAACGTTTGATCACTGTCACCGAGGAGGCGCTGGCACGAGGCATTGCCGCCTTTAAGCCGGGCGGCAGGTTAACCGATATCTCCCATGCAATCCAGTCCTATGTGGAAGCAGCCGGCTTTTCTGTAGTGCGGGATTTAGTAGGACACGGTATCGGACGGAAGTTGCATGAACCGCCGCAGGTCCCCAATTTCGGTAGGCCCGGGCGGGGAACCAGATTGACGCCCGGTTTGGTATTAGCTATAGAACCGATGGTGAATGTGGGGACCTACGCTATAGACTTCATGCCTGACCAATGGACCGTGGTTACAGCGGACGGCAGTCTATCTGCCCACGCGGAGCATACAGTTGCCTTGCTAGAGGACGGCCCCTTAATTCTGACCAAGGTTTAGGTTGAAGTAGGTTTATCTTGGTGTGTAGGGATTACTACAGGCTGAATAAAGGGAGGTTGAGCATTTGGCAAAAGGTGATGCCATTGAAGTTAAAGGAAGAGTAGTGGAAGCTTTACCTAACGCCATGTTTAGGGTGGAGCTTGAAAACGGGCATCAGGTTATGGCCCATATTTCTGGTAAGATTCGTATTAACTTCATCCGTATTCTGCCGGGTGATTTGGTTACCGTTGAGCTTTCCCCATATGATTTAACCCGGGGGCGCATACGCTACCGGCACAAATAGTGGTGAAGGAGGTGCCATCATGAAGGTTCGGCCCTCAGTCAAGCCGATGTGTGAGAAGTGTAAATTGATTCGCCGCAAAGGCCGTGTGATGGTCATTTGCGAGAACCCGAAACACAAGCAGAGACAAGGCTAAGCTTCGTTAGGGAAGCTAGGCGTTAGAGATTGAAACTCTTCTAGGAGGTGTAGAGCTAAGCATGGCTCGTATTGCCGGTGTTGACATCCCGCGTGAAAAGCGGGTGGAAATAGCCCTCACTTATATCTATGGAATCGGTCTGAGTCGCTCTCGCGAGATTTTGCAAAAGACCGGTGTCAATCCCGATACCCGTGTGCGGGATTTGACAGAAGACGAAGTTAACCGCCTGCGCGAAGTTATCGACAGGGATTACCACGTAGAGGGTGACCTGCGGCGTGAGGTCAACTCAAATATTAAGCGTTTAATGGAAATCGGTTGTTACCGTGGTTTGCGTCATCGACGCGGTTTGCCCGTGCGTGGGCAGCGAACAAAAACGAATGCTAGAACCCGTAAGGGTAAGAAACGCACCGTTGGCGTTCGTCGCAAGAAATAAGGAAGGGGGTAAAAGTAGCTAATGGCTAGAAGGAGAACAGCTGCTAGAACAAGACGTCGCGAACGCAAAAATGTCGAGTTTGGCATCGCTCATATTCGTTCCACATTCAACAACACCATCATCACCATTACCGATAAAGCCGGTGCTACCATCTCTTGGTCTAGCGCAGGTAATGTGGGCTACAAGGGCTCTCGTAAGAGCACTCCCTTCGCCGCCGGCATTGCAGCTGAAACGGCTGCCAAGGCTGCCATGGAGCATGGCATGAAGGAAGTAGAAGTTCACGTTAAGGGTCCTGGTAGCGGTCGTGAAGCCGCAATCCGTTCGTTACAAGCCGCCGGTCTACAAGTGAGCATGATTAAGGATGTCACGCCGGTTCCCCATAACGGTTGCCGGCCACCGAAACGGCGTCGAGTTTAGAGACAGGGAGGTGTATGCATAAGTGGCTAAGTACAATGGACCAGTATGTCGCCTGTGCCGTCGCGAAGGCACAAAGTTGTTCCTGAAAGGTGAGCGTTGCTATTCTGACAAGTGCCCCGTGGCTAAGCGCCCCTACCCGCCTGGCCAGCACGGTCAGCGGCGCCGTGGTAAGATTTCCGACTATGGCCAGCAGTTAAGGGAGAAGCAGAAAGCTCGTCGTATCTACGGCGTATTGGAAAAGCAATTCCGCCGTTACTACAAAGCTGCTTCCCGCTCCAAAGGGGTTACTGGTGAGCGTTTACTGCAGCTCTTGGAGTTGCGTTTAGATAACGTGGTTTATCGCCTTGGTTTTGCTAATTCTCGCTCTCAAGCCCGTCAATTGGTGAACCATGGTCATTTCACCGTCAATGGTCGGAAAGTCGATATTCCTTCCTATTCGGTGAGAGAGAACGATGAAATAGCTGTGCGTGAGTCCAGTCGGGACACCGCCTATTTCAAGAATCTGAGTGAAATACTGGGCGAACATCGGGTTCCCGAGTGGTTGACCCTGGACGCAGCCAATCTTGCCGGTCGAGTAGTACGTTTGCCTGCACGCGATGATATTGACATTCCTGTGGAAGAGCAACAAATCGTCGAAATGTACTCTAGATAACGGCACCCTCAAGTAGTCTACCGGAGCGGTAATGGGGAATTAAGGAGGGTTAACGCCAAGATGATCGAAATTGAAAAGCCGAAGATCGAGTGCGCTGAAATTAACGAAGAGAAGACCTACGGGCGTTTTGTTGTTGAGCCCTTAGAGCGGGGCTATGGAACCACGCTGGGGAATGCATTGCGCCGGGTACTACTATCTTCGTTACCGGGTGCAGCAATTACTTCGGTGCAGATAGAAGGTGTTCTCCATGAGTTTTCTACCATCCCAGGGGTGGTAGAAGACACGACCGAGATAATCCTCAACCTGAAAGAACTCCGGCTGCGCATCGTAAGTGATGAGGTTAAGACGCTACGGATTGAAAAGGAAGGGCCAGGCACGGTTACTGGGGCTGATATTATTTGCGATGCCGATGTAACCGTACTGAATCCGGAGCTGGTGATAGCCCATTTGGCGGATAATGCGCGTTTGTTTGTGGAAATGACCGCTGAACAAGGGCGGGGTTATGTTTCTGCTGAGCGCAATAAACGCCCCAATCAACCTATCGGCGTCATTCCCATCGACTCGATTTTTTCGCCCATTCGTAAGGTTAACTACCAGGTGGAGAATACCCGTCGGGGCGACGTAACCGACCTGGATAAATTGATCTTAGAGGTGTGGACCGATGGTAGCATCTGTCCGGAAGAGGCTATCAGCGTGGGCGCTAAGATTTTATCTAGCAATCTGGAATTGTTTGTCGGTTTAACAGAACGGGCTCAGCAAGAGCAGATCTTAGTTTCTGAGGAAGATGAAGAACGCGACAGAGTCTTAGACATGACTATCGAAGAACTCGACTTGTCGGTTCGCTGCTACAACTGTCTAAAGAGAGCAGGCATAAATATGGTGTCGGAGCTCGTTGAAAAAACAGAAGCAGACTTGATGAAGGTCCGCAATTTAGGCAAAAAGTCTCTAGAAGAACTGACAACCAAGCTGGCGGACCTAGGACTGAGCCTGCGTGAAGCGGAAGACTAAAGGGGGAGGTGTTCTCCGTGCCATATCGTAAACTTGGTCGGCCGGCCAATCATCGGCGTTCTATGTTGCGCAATTTAGTTACTGCCCTTTTGGCAAGCGGGCGGATTGAAACGACTGAAACTCGGGCCAAAACGGTGCAGCCGATTGCTGAAAAGATGATTTCCCTAGGCAAACGGGGCGACCTGCATGCCCGCCGCCGTGCCCTAGCCTATATTTGGGATGAATCGGTGGTAACAAAGGTGTTTGAAGAACTGGCTCCACGTTATGCCGATCGACCAGGTGGCTATACTCGCATCATTAAGACCAGTATTCGTCAGGGTGATGGTGCGTCAATGGCAATCCTTGAGCTGGTAGAGTAGTCGATAGGAGGGATCGCCGTGTCCGCTATAATCCGCATGGAGGGGGTCTGTTACAGTTATGACGGTGAAGGCTCCCAGCAGACGCAGGCGTTACAAGATGTCTCCTTATCTATAGAGCCTGGTGAATTTGTGGCTATCGTAGGTCGCAACGGGTCTGGAAAATCCACTTTGGCCAAGCTCATTAATGCCATCCTAACCCCTACCTCCGGTGAGGTATGGGTGGATGGCATTAGCACTAAAGACGAAACCTCTATTTTTGCTATTCGGCAAATAGCCGGTATGGTCTTTCAAAATCCCGACAATCAGATCGTGGCTACAATTGTAGAGGAAGATGTGGCTTTTGGACCTGAAAACCTGGGTGTCCCACCGGCAGAAATTCGCCAGCGCGTAGATGAGGCTTTACGCCTAGTCCGCATGAGTGATTACGCTCTGCATCCACCCCATATGTTGTCCGGAGGGCAAAAGCAAAGGGTAGCCATAGCCGGGGATTTGGCTATGCACCCTAAAATACTCATTCTCGACGAGTCAACGGCCATGCTGGACCCCATAGGGCGGAAAGAAGTAATAGAGACGGCCCTACGCTTAAATCGAGAGCGGGGGATGACAGTGGTGCTTATTACTCACCATATGGATGAGGCCGTACTGGCCGATCGGGTCATCGTGCTGGACAGGGGGCGTATAGTTTTGGATGGGAGCAACCGGGAAGTATTTAAGCAGGTAGACCTATTGCGGGAACTGGGGCTCGACGTGCCTCAAGTTACTAGCCTAGCCCAGCTGCTGCGGGAGCAAGGTCTAAACCTGCGCCCTGACATTTTAACGGTGGCAGAAATGGTGGAGCAGCTATGTCAATTACTGTAAGAAATTTAAGCAGTATTTATAGTCCGGGTACTCCCTTTGAGATACGAGCCCTAGATAATATCAGCCTTACTATCGGTGCCGGCGAATTTATTGGTATCATCGGCCCTACGGGAAGCGGTAAATCTACTTTGGTGCAGCACTTCAATGGTCTTATGCACCCTAGCCAGGGAGAAGTATTAGTTGACGGGCAAAACTTGGCCGATAGGAAAACCGATTTGCGGGCGGTGCGCCAAAGGGTGGGCTTAATCTTTCAGTATCCGGAGCACCAACTCTTTGAAGAAACCGTATTTGCCGACGTGGCCTTTGGCCCCAAAAATCAGGGGGTTCCAGAAGAGGAATTGCCCGAGCGGGTACACGAGGCCCTCTCCTTGGTAGGTTTAGATCCGGATACTATTGTGGACCGTTCCCCCTTCGAGCTGAGCGGCGGACAGATGCGACGAGTGGCCATCGCCGGCGTATTAGCCATGCGGCCCCAGGTTTTAGTTTTAGATGAACCGACCGCCGGCTTGGATCCCCAGGCGCGGGACGAACTGCTAAATCAATTGCAGCAGCTGCACAGCAGGAGCGGCATGACCATAATTCTTGTATCCCATAGCATGGAAGATATCGCTCGTGTAGCCACCCGGCTGATAGTTTTGCATCGGGGGCGAATAATAGCCGACGGCACTCCGCGGGAGGTTTTTGCCCAGGCTAAAATGTTGATGGATGTGGGACTGGGCGTGCCCCAGGTGACGGAGCTGATGTTGGCCTTAAGGGAGCGGGGATACAACGTGCCCCCTGTTGCCCTAACGGTGCAGGAAGCTGGGGCCATCATTCTTGGGTTAAGCCACGGGGGGGAAGGGCAGTGAGTATGTTGAAAAACATTTCTATCGGCCAGTACTATCCCGGTGATTCGGTGGTACACCGCCTGGACCCCCGTACCAAGTTAACTCTCAGTTTCGCCTTTATAGTGGTGCTGTTCATAGTGAAAGGTTTCTTGGCCTATCTCTGGTTGGCAGCCCTGGTCCTTGTGGCAGCGCAAGTTGCCGGTGTGCCCTTAAAGGTGATGCTGCGGGGCCTTAGGCCCCTTAAGTTCATTATCGCCCTAACCTTTTTCTTGCACCTATTTACTACCCGGGGCGGGGCAGTACTGTGGGAATGGCAGTTTTTGCGGGTGGAAAGTAACGGGTTGGTGCAGGGTACCTTCCTTGCCTTCCGCCTGATGCTTTTGGTGGTGGCCACTTCCTTGTTGACATTGACCACCTCACCCATAGCTTTAACCGATGGATTAGAACGCATTTTGAGCCCGGGCGCCAAAGTGGGCTTGCCAGCCCATGAGCTGGCCATGATGATGACCATTGCTTTGCGTTTTATCCCCACCCTGATTGATGAGGCCGATAAGATTATGCGGGCCCAGCTGGCCCGAGGAGCCGACTTTGAAAGCGGTGGGTTGGTTAAGCGGGCCAAAAGCCTTTTGCCTTTGTTAGTTCCTCTTTTTGTGAGCGCCTTCCGGCGGGCCGATGAGTTGGCCATGGCTATGGAAGCCCGCGCTTACCGAGGAGGCGAACATCGTACCCGCTTGAAGGTATTGAAGTACTCCCGTAACGATTTTTGGGCCTACTGTTTGGCCGGGCTAGCATTTGCGACAGCCTATTTCTTGGGGCGATGGGGATGAAGCGCAATATTTTACTCACATTAGAATATGATGGGACCGATTGGCATGGCTGGCAAATCCAGAAGAACGCACCCACTATTCAGGGGGCGTTAGAGGCGGCTTTAGTCAAGATCACCGGCGATGCCATCCGCGTAACCGGTGCCTCGCGTACCGATGCGGGAGTCCATGCCAAAGGCCAAGCTTGCAATTTTTATACCGCTAGCCGCATTCCGCTGGAGCGCATACCCTATGCCTTGAACGCCAATTTGCCCAAGAGCATAGTTGTGCTTTCGGCGGTGGAGGTGCCTCTCGAGTTTCATGCTCGCTACCAGGCTATCGGTAAACGCTACAACTATGAGATTTGTAATCGCAGTATTCCTTCTGCTTTGAGGCGCCACTTTAGTTACCATGTGGCCCCCAAGCTGGATTTGGTAGCCATGCAGCAGGCAGCCAAACTATTGCAAGGCGAGCACGATTTTAAAGCTTTCCAAGCAGTAGGAAGCTCGGTAAAAAGCACCGTGCGCCATCTCTGGCGATTAACGGTGGAACAGCCGGAGCCGGGCCGGATACTTATCTGTGCTGAAGGTAACGGTTTCTTGTATAACATGGTGCGAATTATTGTAGGCACTTTGCTACAGGTGGGGTTGGGTAAGCGTCCTCCCGAGGACATGACTGCCATCTTAGCCAGTCGCCAGCGGGAACTGGCGGGACCCACGGTGCCACCTCATGGGCTATGCCTAGAAAAGGTTTTTTATCCACCTGAGCTTTTCTTGACACTGGAAAAGTGCTAGGATAAAATGATGGTTGGCCTGGTTAGCCCCGCAGGCCAACCATGTGGGCCGTGCGCTTAACGTCTTGGGCTGATGACTTAGCGATCAGCCGTATCAAGACCGACGTGGCTGGCCATCTTCATTCTAATAACTTCTATATTGGAGGGAATCACCATGCGCACAACCTTCATGGCCAACCCGCAGAATATAACGCGCCAATGGTTTGTGGTGGATGCTGCCGGCCAAACGTTGGGTCGTCTAGCGTCTGAGGTTGCTAGTATTTTGCGTGGTAAGCATAAACCAACGTACACCCCCCATGTGGATGTGGGTGACTTTGTGATTGTGATTAACGCGGACAAAGTTGTGCTAACCGGCAAAAAGCTTGATCAGAAGAAATATTATCGTCATTCCGGCTATCCCGGTGGCATTAAGTCAACCAGCTATCGCACTCTAATGGAAAAGAAGCCTGAGTTTGTTATCGAAAAGGCTATCAAGGGCATGTTGCCCCATAATCGTTTGGGCCGTGCCATGGCTAAGAAGCTCAAGGTTTATAGTGGCCCCGACCATCCTCATCAAGCCCAGAAGCCCGAAACTTGGGTTCTCAGAGGCTAGCGTAGGAAGGAGGAGTAAGAAGCAATGGCAAAGGTTTTCTACTACGGTACTGGACGCCGTAAACATGCTGTGGCTCGTGTCCGTTTGCTACCAGGCACTGGCAACATTTATATCAATGGCCAGACTATCGATGAGTACTTTGGCTTGGAGACATTAAAGCTAATTGTACGTCAGCCGCTAGAGCTAACCGATTCTTTGAATCGCTTTGACGTCTACGCCAACGTTCATGGTGGCGGCTACTCCGGACAGGCTGGAGCCATTCGGCACGGTATTGCTCGTGCTCTCTTGCAGGTGGACGATCAAATGCGTTCCATCCTCAAGCCTGCCGGGCTTTTAACACGCGATCCACGCATGAAAGAGCGTAAGAAATACGGCTTGAAGAAAGCCCGTCGCGCACCCCAGTTCTCCAAGCGTTAATTGCTGTTTCATTACACACGAGTTTGTTTACAATTACAAAGTTTGCTTATCGCAAGCGCCAACCGTCAGGGGGAGAATTCCCTTTGGCGGTTTTTTGTTGTGTAAAAAAGCATATAAGAATGTATAAATT